>URHQ01000014.1 GCA_900547655.1 uncultured Collinsella sp. | reverse complement strand
CGGCCCTGCCGGGGCGCGAGGCGTAGGGACTACCCACACGAACTCACGAAGGCTCTTAATTTTGGTCGGTTATATCTGGGGAAACGCCGCGCTCCAGCGGTGATCTGCTCTCATCTGTCGTATGGAAATCGGCGGCGTTTTCGGAAGTATGCGGCAAATTATAGACTTGCCGAGCACACAGGGGTTTTGCGATAACAAACCCGCAGGTAGAGCGCTTGAGCATATGCGGTGTGATCGACCCATCAAGATTTTGCCGCATACTTCCGAAATTCAGACGAATATCGCTTGCTCCAACAGCCCATTTAACGCAAAAGAGGCCGCTTCCCCTAGTAAGAAGCGGCCCCAAATCTTACGAATAGACGATGGTAAAGGGTACTTCTGTTTCGGTCTCTCCTGTTGACGTGCACCTCGTGCCCTCAAGCGTTACTGAGACCACTTGGTCGACATCAATCAACTTCGTTGGCACCCAGTTGTTCTCTCCGCTATTGCGCGCCAGCGAAACATAGAAGTTGAACACCCCTGCGTCGTCATCTTCGATAATCTGCTCCGATCCATCCTTGTAGGTGACGGTCAGTTTATGATCAACTGCTTCATAGCCCAGATCATCGATATGCGTCTGGATGGAAAACGGACTGATCTCGAGAGGCGAGTCATCGGAGCGGAGTTCCTTTGTATCGACGTGCGCTCCGACGTTAAACTCTGGCGTCGATACCTCGATCACCTTCGCATCCTCACCTTTGCCCTCAGTCCAGCTGATATTCCAGGTGACCGCATGTCCCAAATCTCGCTCGCGATCCCACGAGGCAAAGTACATCGTGCCATTAATGACCGTGTCGCTTGATGTGTCCTTATCAATTGTGCAGCGTGTGTCAGCCCATTCCTCGCCGAAGTTCATGCTGGGCGTGCCGATGCCTTGTTCTTCTTCACCATAGAGAACAAGTTCGCCTGTCTCTGCTGCCGGCTTGTAGTAGTTAACGCCATTTGGATTGGACAGCGTAAACGTCACGGCACCGCAACCGTTTTTATCGATAGCCATCTCATGGATATCAAGCGTATAGCCGTTACCCTCGACGGACAGATTAACCTTCTGGACTGTGCCCTCCAGGCTTTGGGGCGCAATGCCGTCACCAAACTCTCTGGTGTAGGTGTATTTAGTCCCCGATGAGCCGCCATTAGTCCAGGTAATGGAATCCCCGTTGCCGTGGTTTCCCCAGGCTGAGGCAAAATAGCCGGAATTGACAACGGCGTAGGCGACCCCTCCGGTCGCCAACACTCCGGCAAGACATCCGATTACGGCAACATAAAGAGGCCTCGCGTGGCCCTTTCGATGAAGCGGCTCGCCTGCCGCAGCATCAATAACACGGTCGGCAAGATCGCTATCGGCTTGGATGGACTCGAAGGCCTGCTTGATTTGATTGGATTTCACGGTCGCCCTCCTCTAGGATGAATTTGAGCTTCGATCGACCGCGAGCTAAACGCGTTCGAACGGTCGCGGCTGGCACATGCAACAACTCGGCAATCTCTGAGGTCGAAAAGCCCAGATAGTAATAGAGCACGATGGGAACACGGAATCGCTCCGGAAGTCGCATAACGTCTGACAAGACCGCCTTGGTCTCATCCTGCGCCGCCGAAAGTGAATCGGCCAGGTTCTCAATATCCTCCACACGCCTCCATGGCTTTCGAAAGAGCGATTTGCATTCATTGATCGTGACCCGGATAAGCCATCGACGAAGATGTTCCCAACTTTCAAAGTTTCCATCGCTTTTAAGCAACTTAAGAAAGACGTCTTGGGCAACATCATCGGCATCGGCGCGATCGCGCAGATACGTCAATGCGATTCGAAACACAACATCTCGGTGATCTTCGACCGCCTGTCTAAATGTTTGTTCTTCCATAATCACCTCCCGGTGACGTTAATGATTCTTGATGAGGCCCTCACCATAGATACGCTTTGACCGAACGAAATGTTTCAAATTCAAGCAGGAATAACCTGCCAAAATAAACCTGTCCCTTTTTGGCAAAAGGAATCCCCTTCTGTACGCGGGGACGGATCCCCGGAACGGGCCGCCCGCTGTTTAAGTTTGCTGCTCTACAGTCCTGCGCAAGACGGAAAGCACATTAAGTGCTTTCCTTTGCGTGCGGAACTCGCGACAAACTTAAACAGCGGGCGGCCCGTTCCGGGAATCCTACGTGCTCGTCAGGGCAACGTTCCTCAACAAAAAAGACCCGCTTCCCTGTTGGGAAGCGGGTCTTTGGAAGGGCGGTTAACGTACTTGGAAGTTACTCCTCGTCGTTGTCCTTGGCCTCTTCGGCGTCGTCGGTGTCCACGAGCTGGTTGAGCAGCTCGTCGAGGGACGCCATGTCCTCGTTGATGGCACCGTTGGCGGGAGCCTTCTTGTCGTCGATCGGGGCGCCCAGGAGTTCCTCGTCGGCGTCGGCGTGATGCGTCGGCGCGGCGGAGGTGCCCAGCAGTATGTCGTCCGGACCGTCGGGGCTAAAGACCATCTGCAGCAGCTGCGAAAGGTCTTCCTCGTCGGCAACGTCGTCGTTGTTCTCGAGGATGTAGAGCAGGTCGTGGGCCTCCAGGCCGTCACGGAGCTCCTCGATCGCCTTGGCACCGATACCATCGATGCGCAGCAGATCCTCCTCGGACTTGCCGACCAGGTCGCCGACCGTCTCGATGCCAACCTCGCTGAACTTGTTGGTCCAGCGCTGCGACACGCCCAGGTCGTCGAACAGGTACAGACGAGCCTTCTCGGCGGAGATGGTGTGGCCGTTGCGGGTGAACGAACCGTCAGCACCACCGAACTCGTCGTAGCCGGCCCAGTCGAGCTGCTGCGGGAGCTGCTCGTCCAGGTCCTTGAGCTCCACAGGAGCCCACTCGGGCAGCGACTTGGCGTTGGGCGAAGCCGGGCCGTCGATGTCGACATAGCCGTCGGCCGTGCGATACGTCAGCTTGGCGTTGGCGTACGGCTTGAGGCCAGTACCAGCCGGGATCTTCTTACCGACGATGACGTTGGACTTAAGGTCGAGCAGGTGGTCGACCTTGCCCTCGATGGCAGCCTCGGTAAGGACGCCGGCGGTACGGATGAACGAAGCGCTCGACAGCCAGGAGTCGATGTTGGACGCGACCTTGAGCGTACCCAGGATGACGGGCTCGGCCACGGGAGCCTGACCGCCCAGACGGGCAACGCGCTCGACCTCGTCGGCGAACTCGTAGCGGTCGACGTACTGACCAAGCAGGTACTTGGAGTCGCCGGGGTTGGTGATCTGAACGCGACGCAGCATCTGACGTGCGAGCACCTCGATGTGCTTGTCGTTCAGGTCGACGCCCTGGCTGGTGTAGACGTCCTTGACGCTCTCGACGAAGGTGTGCATCGTCGACTCGATGTCGGTCAGCTTGCGCAGGTTGCGGAAGTTGACGAAGCCCTTGGTGATCTGGTCGCCGGCGCGAACCTCGCAGCCGTCCTCGATCTCGGGCATAAAGCGCACCGATGCGGGAACGCGACGCTCGTCGAGGACACGGGTGTGATCCTCGGAGTCGGTGAGCGTCAGCACGTACTCGGACTTCTCGGGCTTAATCGAGAGGTGACCGGAGTACGGAGCCAGCTCGGCCTCGCGACCCAGAATCTTCTCGTTGACGTTGCCGACGATATCGAACATACGGCTGACCGTAGGCAGACCCTGCGTAATATCGTCGACGCCAGCGACGCCGCCGGAGTGAATGGTACGCATCGTAAGCTGCGTACCGGGCTCGCCGATGGACTGGGCGGCAATAATGCCGACCGCGGTACCGATGGCGACCGGACGACGAGTGGAAAGATCCCAGCCGTAGCACTTCTGGCACACGCCGTACTTGGAGCGGCAGGTGAGCAGCGCGCGAAGCTTGACCTTCTTAAGGCCCGCATCGACCATCTTCTGGATGTCGGCGACCTTCTCGATGTAGCCATCCTGCTCAAAGAGCACGGTGCCATCGGGAGCCACAACGTCCTCGATGAAGCAACGGCCGACGAGGTCGGTGTTGAGGTCGGTGGTGCCGGGGATGATGAGGTTGTAGGTAACGCCCTCGTGCGTACCGCAGTCCTCCTCGCGGACGATGACGTCCTGGGCCACGTCGACCAGACGACGGGTCAGGTAACCAGAGTCCGAGGTGTGGGATGCGGTATCGACCAGGCCCTTACGGGCGCCGTAGGTCGAAATGAAGTACTCGAGCGGCAGCAGGCCCTCGCGGAAGTTCGCCTTAATGGGAAGGTCGATCGTCTCGCCGGACATGTCCGCCATCAGGCCACGCATGCCGCCGAGCTGACGCAGCTGGGTCTTAGAACCACGGGCGCCGGAGTCGGCCATCATGTAGAGCGGGTTCTCCTCGTCGAACATGTCGAGCATGAGCGCTGCAACCTTATCGGTACAAGCGGTCCACTCGTTAACGACTTCGATGTGGCGCTCCGTCTCGTTGATGAAGCCCTCCTCGAAGTACTCGTTGATCTGGTCGACGTTGGCCTGGGCGCGGTCGAGCAGCTCCTGCTTCTCGGCAGGGATGAGAGCGTCCCACACCGAGATGGTAAGGCCGGCGCGGGTAGCGTAGTGGAAGCCGGAGTACTTGATGGCGTCGAGGATCGGGCCGACCTTGGCCTCGGGGTAACGATCGCAGCAGTCGGCAACCAGCTTGGCCACATCGCCCTTGACCATCTTGTAGTTCATGAACTCATAGTCTTCGGGCAGGCACTGGCGGTTGAAGATGATGCGGCCGATAGAGGTCTCGAAGCGCGCGGTCTTGTTGCCGGTGACGTCGTAGTCGACAAACTCGTTCTTGCCGTTCTTGACGCGGAAGATACGGGTGCCGTCCTCGTTGATGACGTTGGCATCGGCAGCGGACACGCGGACCTGGATCTTGGCCTGCATGTCGACCTCGGAGCGGCAGTCATAGGCGTGCAGCGCGTCGTCAAAGCTCGAGAACACGTGGTTCTCGCCCGGCAGACCCTCGCGAACCTGGGTGAGGTAGTACACACCGATGATCATGTCCTGCGAAGGGATGTTGACCGGCTTGCCGGATGCCGGCGAGCGCAGGTTGTTCGCAGAGAGCATGAGCACGCGGGCCTCGGCCTGAGCCTGGCTGGACAGCGGAACGTGGACAGACATCTGGTCGCCGTCGAAGTCGGCGTTGAAGGGCGAGCAGACCAGCGGATGCAGGTGGATAGCCTTGCCCTCAACCAGCACCGGCTCAAAGGCCTGGATGGACAGACGGTGCAGGGTCGGTGCACGGTTGAGCAGCACGACGCGGCCGTCGATGACCTCTTCGAGGATGTCCCACACAAAGGTGGCACCGCGGTCGATAGCGCGCTTGGCGCCCTTGATGTTCTCGACCTTGCCAAGCTCGACCAGGCGCTTCATGACGAAGGGCTTGAAGAGCTCCAGTGCCATGGTCTTGGGCAGACCGCACTGGTGCAGCAGCAGCTTGGGGTCGGTAACGATGACCGAACGGCCGGAGTAGTCGACACGCTTGCCCAGCAGGTTCTGACGGAAGCGACCCTGCTTGCCCTTGAGGGCCTCGGCGAGCGACTTGAGCGGGCGACCGCCGCGGCCAGAGACCGGGCGACCACGACGGCCGTTGTCGAACAGGGCGTCCACGGACTCCTGGAGCATGCGCTTCTCGTTGTTCACGATGATCGCAGGGGCATCCAGGTCGAGCAGGCGCTTGAGTCGGTTGTTACGGTTGATCACGCGACGATACAGGTCGTTGAGGTCGGACGCGGCGAAGCGGCCGCCGTCGAGCTGGACCATCGGGCGCAGATCGGGCGGAATGACCGGAATGACGTCCAGAATCATATTCGCGGGGCTGTTGCCGCCCTTCAGGAAGGCGTCAACGACCTCGAGGCGCTTAACGGCCTTCTCGCGCTTCTGCTTCTGGGAATCCTCGTCGGCGATGATGGCCTTGAGCTTCTCGGCCTCGGAAGGAAGGTCGATGGCAGCGAGCAGGTCGCGGACGGCCTCGGCACCCATACCACCCTTGAAGTACATGGAGTAGTAGCGGGTCATCTCACGGAACAGCGGCTCATCGGAGATGAGGTCACGCTCGCTGAGCTTCATGAAGGCGTTGAAGGCGTCCGTGCGGAGCTGCTTCTCGTCCTTGCACTCTTCCTCGATGTCGACGATGCCAGAGGCGATCTCCTCGGGGGTCAGCGGCTCCTCGTCGGAGAACTCGTCAAAGTTCTCGGGGTTGCCCTGCTCCTTGAGGGACTCGATCTGGCGGGCGCACTCGGCATCGATCTCTTCCAGATCGGCGGCGAGCTCCTCGCGCAGGTCGTCGGCGTCGGCCTCGCGAGCCTCGTAGTCGACCTCGGTGATGATGTAGCTGGCAAAGTACAGAACCTTCTCGAGGTCCTTGGACTTGATGTCGAGCATACGGCTCATCGGGAAGCTCGTGGGGCTCTTGAAGTACCAGATGTGGGACACGGGAGCGGCGAGCTCGATGTGGCCCATGCGGTCGCGACGCACCTTGGCCGAGGTGACCTCGACGCCGCAGCGCTCGCAGACGATGCCCTTAAAGCGGATGCCCTTGTACTTGCCGCAGGAGCACTCCCAGTCCTTGGCGGGACCGAAGATCTTCTCGCAGAACAGGCCGTCCTTCTCGGGCTTGAGGGTACGGTAATTGATGGTCTCCGGCTTCTTGACCTCACCGTGCGACCAGGAACGGATCTGGTCGGCGGAGGCAAGGGAGATCTTTACCGAGTCAAAATCAGTAGCTTCGAAATCTGCCACAGTCAACTACTCCTTATCAGTGGTCGTGGCGGCGACAGCCTCGGGCGCCTCGGCGGTCTCGGCATCCTCGGCCTCGACGTCGGCGTCAACGCCGGCGAGCGCAGCCAGGTCGTCGAGAGCGGAGGTCTCCTCGGCGGTCACAGGGGCGGAGGCGTCCTCGTCGGCATCGTGCATGGGCTCGATGTCCAGTGCGAGGGAGCGGATCTCCTTGACGAGAACCTTGAAGGACTCGGGGATACCCGGGACAGGAACGTTCTCGCCCTTGACGATGGACTCGTAGGTCTTGACGCGGCCCACGGTATCGTCGGACTTGACGGTCAGGATCTCCTGCAGGACGTTGGAAGCACCGTAAGCGTACAGTGCCCAAACTTCCATCTCGCCGAAGCGCTGGCCGCCGAACTGAGCCTTGCCGCCCAGAGGCTGCTGGGTAACCAGGCTGTAAGGGCCGGTCGAACGGGCGTGGATCTTGTCGTCGACCATGTGGCCGAGCTTGAGGATGTAGGACGTACCCACGGTAATGGGCTCGCGGAACTCCTCGCCGGTGCGGCCGTCGAACAGACGGGTCTTGCCGCGCTCGTCAAGCTGGGTGACGAACTCGGGGCGCATGTGATCGCCAAAGGCAGCGGTGGCCTTGTTGAGCATGTTCTTGTTGGCACGACGGATGACCTCGGCGATCTCGTCCTCCTTGGCGCCGTCGAAGACGGGCGTCGCGGTGAAGAACGGACCGGGGACGTACTTGTCGGAGTCGGCCTGCTCGGTATCCCAACCGCAGGCAGCGGCCCAGCCAAGGTGGCACTCGAGCAGCTGGCCGACGTTCATACGCGAAGGAACGCCCAGCGGGTTGAGGATAACGTCGATCGGGGTACCGTCAGCCATGTAGGGCATGTCCTCGACCGGCAGAACGTTACAAATAACACCCTTGTTGCCGTGACGGCCGGCGATCTTATCGCCCTGCTGGATCTTACGACGCTGGGCGACGTAGACGCGCACCTGCTCGTTGACGCCGGGGGCCAGGTCGTCGCCGTTCTCGCGGCTAAAGCGGACAACGTCGATGACGCGGCCGTAAGCGCCGTGAGGCATCTTAAGGGAGGTGTCGCGGACGTCGTGGGCCTTGGCACCGAAGATGGCGCGCAGCAGGCGCTCCTCGGCGGTCAGAGCGCTCTCGCCCTTAGGCGTGACCTTGCCGACCAGGATGTCGCCAGGGCCGACCTCGGCGCCGATGCGGATGATGCCGTCCTCGTCGAGGTTGGCAAGCATGTCCTCGGAGAGGTTCGGGATCTCGCGGGTGATCTCCTCGGGGCCGAGCTTGGTGTCGCGGGCGTCGATCTCGTGACGGGTGATGTTGATGGTCGTCAGCAGGTCCTCGGCCACCAGGCGCTCGGACACGACGATACCGTCCTCGTAGTTAAAGCCTTCCCACGGCATATAGGCCACGGTGAGGTTCTGGCCCAGTGCGAGCTCGCCGTGATCGGTCGAAGGACCGTCAGCCAGGGGCTCGCCCTGCTCAACGGTGTCGCCGACGCGCACGAGCGGACGGTGGTTGATGCAGGTGGACTGGTTGGAGCGCTGATACTTGGCCAGATGATACTCATCCATGCCGCCGGCATGCTTGACGATGATCTTGGCGGCGTCGGCAAAGATGACCTCGCCGGCGTTCTTGGCCAGGGTGACCTCGCCGGAGTCCAGAGCGGCGCGACGCTCCATGCCGGTACCGACATAGGGAGCGGCGGGGTGAACCAGCGGCACGGCCTGACGCTGCATGTTAGCGCCCATCAGCGTACGCTTGGCGTCGTCGTGCTCAAGGAACGGGATCAGCGTGGCTGCGACGGAGAGCATCTGACGCGGTGAGACGTCCATGTAGTCGACGTCTTCGACGGGCACGTCGGCGGGAGCGCCGAAGGAGCCGTCGAAGTCGCGGGTACGGGCGATCACGGTGTGCGGACGGACGATCTTGCCCTCGGCATCGGTCGTGATGAACTCGTTGGTCTTGGGATCGAGCGGCGTGTTGGCCGGCGCGATGACGTGCTTCTCTTCCTCGTCAGCGGTCATCCAGTCGATCTGGTCGGTGGCAACGCCGTTCTCGACGCGACGGAACGGGGCCTCGATGAAGCCGTACTCGTTGACGCGGGCGTAGAGGGCGAGCGAGCCGATCAGGCCGATGTTGGGGCCTTCGGGGGTCTCGATCGGGCACATGCGGCTGTAGTGCGAGTTGTGAACGTCGCGGACGGCCGTCGGCACGTTGGTGCGGCGGCTGGAGCCGGACTTATGGCCGGCAAGACCACCAGGGCCGAGTGCGGACAGACGGCGCTTGTGGGTCAGACCGGTCAGGGGGTTCGCCTGGTCCATGAACTGCGAGAGCTGCGAGGAACCGAAGAACTCCTTGATGGAGGCCACGATCGGGCGGATGTTGATGAGCGACTGCGGGGTGATCTCGTCGATGTCCTGGGAGCTCATGCGCTCACGGACGACGCGCTCCATACGGCTCATGCCGATACGGAACTGGTTGGCGACGAGCTCGCCGACGGTACGGATGCGGCGGTTGCCGAAGTGGTCGATGTCGTCGACCTTGAAGCCCTGCTCGCCGGCAGCGAGGGACAGGAGGTAGCGCAGCGTTGCGACGATATCCTCGTCGGTGAGCACCGTGACCTCTTCCTCGGTGGTGAGGTTGAGCTTCTTGTTGACCTTGTAACGACCGACGCGGGCCAGATCGTAGCGCTGCGGGTTGAAGAGCAGACCCTCGAGCAGGCTGCGGGAAGCGTCCACGGTGGGAGGCTCGCCCGGACGCAGGCGACGGTAGATCTCGATGAGGGCGTCCTCGCGAGTGAGGGCGGTATCGCGCTCCAGGGTGCGCTTGATCACATCGGAGTTGCCGAGCAGCTCGATGATGTCGTCGTTGGTGACGGCGATGCCAAGGGCGCGCAGGAACATCGTGGCGCTCTGCTTGCGCTTACGGTCGATGGAGACCATGAGCTGGTCGCGCTTGTCGACCTCAAACTCAAGCCAGGCACCGCGGGACGGGATGATCTGGGCCTTGTAGATCTGCTTGCCCGAATCCATCTCGGAGCTGTAGTACACGCCCGGGGAGCGGACGAGCTGCGAGACGACGATACGCTCGGTACCGTTGATGATGAAGGTGCCCTGATCAGTCATCATGGGGAAGTCGCCCATGAAGACGAGCTGCTCCTTAATCTCGCCGGTCTCCTTGTTGGTGAGACGGACGTCGGTCAGAAGCGGAGCCTGATAGGTCATATCCTTCTCGCGGCACTCCTCGACGGTGTGCGCGGGGTCGCCGAACTGATGCTCGCCGAAGGTAACCTCGAGAACATGGTTCTGGCTCTGGATGGGGCTGGATTCCTTGAACGCCTCACGAAGGCCCTCGTCCTTAAAACGCTCAAAGGATTCCCTTTGAACAGAGATAAGGTTGGGGAGCTCCATGGCCTCCGGGATTTTCCCGAAGCTGACGCGCTTGCGCTCAGTGGCAGTGTATGCGTAGGTCACCAGGTTTTTCCTCCTTCACGGAAATGCTCGGTGGGTTGGCGAGGCATAGCTTCGCCAGTTATCGCAACCTAATAGTTTATCAGGTACCGACCGTTGGGCAAGAAAAGCCTTGACGCGATTGAGTTTTTGGAGTAGCAAAGTTTTTCGACAGAAAACACGCAGGTAGATGGGTGTGTATCGAACATCTGTTCATATATTTTCTGTGAACAGAGAGCCGGCAATCGCAGCTCTTATAAAAAACGGGCGCGAACCGAAGTCCGCGCCCGTAAATGTCGATGCCCGAAGGCTTACTTGCGCATCAATCCGCCGCGCTCGTCGATGGCGTCCCAGAAGGCATCGGCAAAGCGGGGATCGCTTGCAGCCATGAGGGCGTTGGTGGCCATCCAGCCAGAGGGAGTGCCGGTGTCGTAGCCCGACAGCGGGTCGATGACGACGGCGTACATGGCCTCACGGTCGAGCGAACGGGCCATGGCGTCGGTGAGCTGGATCTCGCCGCCCTTGCCGGCCTGCT
Source organism: uncultured Collinsella sp. (assembly GCA_900547655.1). Lineage (GTDB taxonomy): Bacteria > Actinomycetota > Coriobacteriia > Coriobacteriales > Coriobacteriaceae > Collinsella. The sequence continues at coordinate 21,132 of URHQ01000014.1, read as the reverse complement.
GATCTGCCAGCAGGTCCATGACCAGCGGGCTCAGCAGGTAGCGACCGACGATGTACAGGTTGGACGGAGCCGCCTCGGGAGCGGGCTTCTCGACCAGACCGCCGATACGCCAGACAGCGCCCGGCTCTGCATCGGCAACGTCCTCGGCACCCTCGAGCGAACCGACGCGCTCACCGGCGATAACGCCGTAGCGGCTGACTTCCTCGGGCGAGCAAGCAGCGACGGCGATAACCGAAGCGCCACCGTGCTCCTTGGAAACGGCGAGCATCTTGTCGCAGATGTCGCGGTTAGGCACAACGTAGTCGCCCAGAAGAACCAGGAAGTTCTCCCCTGCCACAGCGTCGGCAGCAGAGCGAATAGCATGGCCGAGGCCCTTGGGCTCGTACTGATAGCGGAAGTCGACCGGCATACCGCCAGCGTGGGCGACGGCATCGGCATAAGCGTTCTTGCCGCGCTCGCGCAGCAGGTTCTCGAGCGAGCGATCGGGCTGGAAGTAGTTCAGTAGCTCGGGCTTACCGGGAGATGTAACGATGATGGCGTCGTCGACTTCCTCGGGGTCGAGCGCCTCCTCGACGACGTACTGAATGACGGGCTTGTCGAGCACCGGCAGCATCTCTTTGGGCGTGCACTTGGTGCCAGGCAGAAAACGCGTGCCAAGACCGGCGGCGGGGATGATTGCCTTCATGTTATTCAAAGATCCTTTCGCAGGCGCAAAAGCGCCCCATGCGTGCGGCACACAGCCGCAGACCAAATTGCGATACCCAAGCATCTTACCGCTGGAACTATATGTCGCTACAAGGCAGAGACAATTCTTCAGCAGGTCAACGCAAATTATTGCTCGAATGGTGCAATTTTATTGCCCAACGGCAGGGCGCCCGATACGACGCAAATCACAGAACATGGCAGTTTGAGCTACCGATGTCGAGGGACCGAAAACAAAAAAGACGGGGCTCGCAATGCGAACCCCGTCTGCAAAGAAATCTGGCGAAAAAGCCTGATTACTTGAGGGTGACAGCAGCGCCAGCAGCCTCGAGCTTCTCCTTGGCAGCCTCGGCGTCCTCCTTCTTGGCACCCTCGAGAACAGCCTTGGGAGCGCCCTCGACGACCTCCTTGGCCTCCTTCAGGCCAAGGTTGGTGAGCTCACGGACGGCCTTGATGACCTGGATCTTGTTGTCGCCGAAGCCCTCGAGCACGACGTCAAACTCGGTCTTCTCCTCGGCCTCAGCGGCGCCAGCAGCGGGAGCGGCGACAACAGCGGCAGGAGCAGCGGCGGAAACGCCGAAGGTGTCCTCGATAGCCTTGACGAGCTCGGAAGCCTCGAGAAGGGTCATTTCCTTAAGAGCATCGATGATCTCATCGGTGGTAAGCTTAGCCATTTCTAAGTCCTTTCGGTTTCCGTGTCTGTGCACGGAGATCAGTTAAAACACGGCGCGAATGCGCCAGGGGTGCGGCGTTGCCGCCGCGGGTGAAAACAGCGACTAGGCTGCCTTCTGCTCGGAGACCTGCTGAATCGAACGAGCGAGACCAGAGGAAACGCCGTTGACGCAGACAGCGATGTCGCGAGCGAAACCGGAGATGAGACCGGCGATCTGGCCGAGAAGCTGATCCTTGGTGGGCAGCTCGGCGATAGCCTTAACATCATCAGCGGAAACGGCCTTGCCGTCGGAGATACCGCCCTTGATCTCAAGGACGCCCTTGGACTGAGCGGAGAAGTCCTTAAGGGCCTTAGCGGCCTCGACCGGCTCGGACTCGTAGAACACATAAGCGACGGGGCCGGCGAGGATCTCGTCGATCTCGGGCTGCTCCTGATTCTTGAGGGCGATCTTGACCAGGTTGTTCTTGTAGACCTTCATCTCGGCGCCGCACTCGCGAAGCTGATGACGCAGCTCCTGAGCCTGCTTAACCGTCAGACCGTTGTAGTTGACGACGAACAGACCGGCGTTCTCGGCGATACGGGACTCGATCTCTGCAACCTTGTCGATTTTGTACTGCTGGGGCATGAATTACACCTCCTCGAATTCTTTCCGGGCACGGTCCGCCACAAGGACGTGACGGGGGCATGTCCAAAAAGAAAGCCCCCGCGCTGCATGAGCGACGGGGGCGAGAAGACATATCTACTCGACCACCTCGGCTGGCGGGAAGTCCCATTAAGCTCGCGGGTAAGACCCGTTTGCGCCGGCTGTCTCTGGCAGCGGATTCGTGCGTGAACCGAAAGTATTATGGCGGGGACCCCGGCGTCGGTCAACGGAAAACCGGGCTGCACACAATTCCACCATCCGGCACGCGCCGCCGAAGGCCAGGCGCAAGGTTTTCGCTCGGTCAAGTCCTGGCTCGCACGAAGAGCACATTAAGTGCTCTTCGGCTCGTGCGGAATCTACGAAAACCTTGTGCCTGGCCTTCGGCGGCGCGTGCCTGCGTTGACTTTGGGCAGCCCGGGTTTTCGTTGGCTGACGCCCCCACTCATAATGCTTGGGTCGGTGGGCTGATGTGTTGCATCCCTGAGGGCTACAAGGTTGAAATGAAGGTGGACAGGCGGCGGAGGCCTTCGTCTAGGTCTTTGTCGGAGACGCAGTAGCTGAGGCGGACGTGGCCTTCGGTGCCGAAACAGTCGCCCGGGACTAGGGCTACGTTTGCCTCTTTGATGGCTTGGATGCAGAAGGCTTCGCTGGTTAGGCCGAACTTTTTGATGCTCGGGAAAGCGTAGAAGGCTCCTGCGGGCTCTACTACGTCGAGGCCTATGGCGTTTAAGGCTGCGAGCACGCATTTGCGACGAGCTCGGTAGACTTCGAGCATGGGAGCGGGGTCGACGGTCAGAGCTCGAGCTGCGGCGTCCATCTCAAATGAAACGGCGCTCGATACTAAGTATTGGTGGGCCTTTGCGATCTCGGCGATGACGGGGGTTGCCGCTGCGAGCCAGCCCAGGCGCCAGCCGGTCATGGCCCAGGGCTTGGAGAAGCTCTCGATGACTACCGTCTGCTCACGAAGCTCCGGTTGGCGCTGGGCAAAGCGCTCGTAGCCGTCCACGTAGACCAGGCGGTTGTATACGTCGTCGCAGACCACGTAGATGCCCGCCTGCTCCGCCACGTGTGCCACGGCGTCGAGCGATGCTGCGTCGAGGATGCAGCCCGTGGGGTTGCTGGGCGAGCAGATGACGATGGCCTTGGTCGCCGGCGTCACGCAAGCACGAAGCGCATCCTCGTCAATCTGAAATTGCGTAGGCTCCGTATCCAAAAAGACCGCTTTGGCGTGGTTGGCCACGACGATGCTCTCGTACAGGCCAAAGGCCGGCGTGGGGATAATGACCTCGTCGCCGGGGTTGAGCATAGCCATGAATGTTGCCGACAGGGCCTCGGTCGCGCCGTCGGTCAGGATGACCTCGTCGGCCGAAAACGTAAGGCCCGCGTCCCCCATGTAGGCAGACAACGCCTCACGCAGGGCGGGACGGCCGTTGTTGGGCGGATAGTGAGTGTCGCCGCGGTCAAGCGAGGCCGTCACCTCGGCGCTAATCACATCGGGCGTGGGAAAATCGGGCTCGCCAAGCGCAAGCGCGATACACCCTGGGTGCTGGGCGGCGAGCGCGTTAATCCGACGGATGCCGGAGGGCTTGAGCATGGCAAGCGAGGTATTCATGGGCAGACGCATGGCGTTCCTTTCGTAAGGGTTGCACTAGGATAGCGCGGCGGGGCGCCACCAGACGGTGTAACCTAAACGGAAACGAGCCGGAAAGGAGATGGCATGGAAACGACCGCGTGCGGCGACGTACCAAAAACACTGCACACCGTTGCGTATATCAGCGTTCCCAATAGTGCCGATCTTGAGTTTTTGCTCTGGGACCTGCAGGATGCCATCGCCGCCTATGCACAGCTTTCCGGCACCGCACTCCCCCGCCCGGTCGACTTGAAGGCAAATGACGCCGGCAGCGTTGCCGATGGCATCGTGCTGGCCATTGAAGATGTGGCTGACGATGAGACGTTGACAGCCATCGAGCAGGCGCTTGAGCGCTTTGGCGGTACGGGAACGCGCGTCTATGCCGCGATTCGAGCCGCACAAGAGAGCACTGAGCAGGCGCGTGGGACCGCAGTTCGCCTGCACAAGGCATGTGAGCGCCATGACCAATTGTGGTGTGGCGGCGTTGCCATCTGCGCCGGCAGCGGCATCGCAGCGCTTCGCCATTCCCCACGCATGGGCCTCTTGCGCCGACCATTTTCGGAAGCGATAGATAAGCTTGTGGGCGCTGTGCGCATGGGCTGCTCCGTCGAGCATGCACAGCGACTTGGCGGCGGCAATGCCGCCAACGTCGACACCGACGGCATGGTTTGCGCCGAGCCAGCCGTGCCCGCGCCGATCTGGCGAGGCGTTCTGAAACGTCTGGGCGCCCACGCTCAAACAAAAATCTAAATTAAATAACAGCCCAGTCAACGGCTTCGTGCCAACGCTCAACAAGACGCTCCAGGCGCCAGGCGGCATTGGCGGGACTTGTCGAGGGCAGGACGATGGCAGGCAGCCCGGTGCGTTCTTGTAGATAGCGCTTGTAGAGCCGGCCAGCTGTACCACCGTTGCATATCACCTGCTCAATGGGAGCTGCGCCGGTAATGCGCTCGATATGTGCCGGCACAACGTTGCGAATGCTCGCGTCGCTCGAGCCCTTAATGTCGCAGCTCTCAATCACATCCCACAGGGCCACGCCACCGTTCAACAGCATGGATCGCTTGGCGGCAATCGAGGCGTCGAGCGTCGCAGGCTCACCGCTTGCCAAAGGGTCGCCCTCGTTGGGCGGCACGGGCACACTAAGACACGCAGCCATCACGCGCCAAAAGCGGTTCTGAGGATTGCCGTAATAAAAGGCATTGGCGCGCGAAAGCACCGAAGAAAACGACCCCAGCACCAAAACGCGCGAGTGCTCGTCAAACACGGGTTCAAACCCATGCTCAATATGTTGATAGCCCTCGTCCGGCGCTGTCATGATCTAGGCCCTCAACAGATAGCGCACCTCGTAGGGTGCAAGCTCGAGAGTACCCGTCAGCTCGACTGTGGGCGCATCGTCGGCAAGCAAATCGACAAAGGAGCTGTTGAGCTCGCCGGCGCCAAAGGTGTAAGGCTCGTCCACGGCGTTCACCGCCACGAGCACCGTCGCGTCGTCGCAGGCGCGCTCGAACAGCAGCTGCTTGTTCTGGATTACCACGTTGCGATAGGCACCGTAGTTGAGGGCACGGGCCGCCGCGTCGTCGGCCGAACGAAGGTGCGCAAGTTGCGTGATGAAGGCCGTCAGCTCGTTGGGCGCAGGCTCATCGAGCGCAGGGCGCAGCGCCCAGTCGCCATCGGGGCCGCCCTTTTCGCCAGCAATTCCCCACTCGCTGCCATAGTAGACGCACGGGATGCCCGGCATGCCAAAGAGCATGCCATAGGCGGGACGCAGGCACGACTTGTCAGTGAGGATGCTTGCCAGTCGCGGCACGTCGTGGTTGTCGACAAACGACAGCAGGTGCTTGCCGCGGTAGATGCACCAGGGGTCGCCGCCAAACTGACGGTGCAGCGAGTGTGCAATCTCGAACATGTTGACCGAGTTAAAGCTGGAGTACAGGCCCTTGTAACACTCGTAGTTGGTGCAGGAGTCGAGCATCTCGTCGTTGACGATCTGGTTGTAGTCGCCGTGGAGCGTCTCGCCGATCAGCACGAAGTCGGGCTTGAGCTCACGGGCGAAGCTATGCAGACGACGCATGAAGTCGCGGTCGAGCATATAGGCAACGTCCAGGCGCAGGCCGTCGACGCCAAAGACCTCGGCCCAGCGGTGCACGGACTCAAGCAGGTAATTGACCACGGCAGGGTTTTGCAAGTTGAGCTTCACGAGCTCAAAATGGCCTTCCCAACCCTCGTACCAAAAGCCGTCGCCGTAGCAGGAGTCGCCATCAAAGCTAATGTGGAACCAGTCCTTGTACGGCGAGTCCCACTTACGCTCCTGCACATCGCGGAAGGCCCAAAAACCGCGGCCGACGTGGTTGAAGACAGCATCGAGCACCACGCGGATACCGTGGGCATGCAGTGTGTCGCACACGGCGGCAAAGTCGACATCCCCACCCAGGCGGCGGTCGATATGGCGCAGGCTGCGCGTATCGTAGCCGTGGCTATCGGACTCGAGCGGCGGGTTGATGAGCACAGCGCCAACGCCGAGTTTTTGCAGGTAGTCGGCCCATTGGGCAATCTTCATGATAGGAGCATCGGGGTTGGGTTCGACATCGGCGGCCTGGGCGAGCTCATCCTCGGCAACGGGGGCGGCGTTTTCGCGCGGAGCTCCGCAAAAGCCCAGCGGATAGATCTGATAGAACGTCGTCCCGTATGCCCACATAAGCAACCTCCCGGTAAGCTCAACACAACGACATCCATTGTATGCCCGCCGCGCATCCCCTCCCCCAAAATAAGTTGCGGTGGAATAGGGACTGTTTGCCGGGTTTATTGGGCCCAGCAGTCCGTATTTCACCGCAACTGATGAGGGAACGTGATTAGGCGACGGGCTTGGCGCGACGGATGGCTGGGAACATCACCGTGATGGCGAGGATAACGCCCACGACGGCAATCGACCCGCCCGCGAAGCCGATCCAGGCGATACCGGGACCCGAAACCACGGCTCCGCCGATCGCGGTACCCGTGCCGATACCGAGGTTGAACAGGCCCGAGAAAATCGACATGGCGACGGCCGACGAGTCCGCCGGCGTGTGCTTGATGAGCTCGGCCTGAAACGCCACGTTAAAGGCCGTGGCGCAGCAACCCCACAGTGCGCAGACGGCAAGCACTGTCACGAGCGACGATGCGGCCGGCCCCATGAGCAGCAGGGCCACCGGCACGCCGGAGAGCGTGATAGCCAAGAACGGGAAGCGATGCCCATCGAACAGGCGGCCAAACAGCCAGCTTCCGAGCAAACCAGAGCAGCCAAACGCCGTCAGCGTCATGGTAATGGCGCCCGCATCGACGTGCGCGACCTGCGCCAGGAAGGGCTCGATATAGCTGTAGCTTGCGTAATAGCCGGTCGCCATGAAGACCGTGACTGCGTAGAGCGCGATGAGGAGCGGGTTCTTGAGCAGCTCGGGCAGCTGTTTGACGGTAAAGCGCTCACCCGCCGGCATGGCCGGGAACACCGCTGCCTGGTAGACGGCCGCGATGGCTGAGAGGCCCCCGACCACGGCAAACGTCATGCGCCAGCCCACGGCCAAGCCAATGGCGCGACCGAGAGGCAGGCCGAAGATCTGTGCGATGGAAGAGCCCGTAGCGATCATGCTGATGGCGAGCGCCCCGTGACGTGTGTCAACCAGGCGCGACGCCATAATCGAGGCGACCGACCAGAACACGGCATGTGCGCAAGCGACCACCAGGCGCGCGCAGACCAGGATGGGATAGGTCGGCGCCACAGCGGACAGGAACTGACCGAGCGAGAACACGGCCAGCACGCCCAGCAGCATCCGCTTGAACTCAAAGCGCGAAGCGAACACCATAAGCGGCAGCGACAGCAGCATGACGCCCCAGGCGTAGACCGAGATCATGATGCCGGCCTGAGCCTCGGTGAGCGAGAACGACGCGGCGATATCAGTCAAAAGGCCGATGGGCATAAACTCCGACGTGTTGAACACGAACGCGCAGCAGGTGAGCCCGATGAGCGGAAGCCACTGCCTGAGCGTGATGCCGTCTTGCCTTGCCTGACTCATATATAACGTCTCCAATCATTTTGAGCGGAGGCGATTATATAGCAACGGCCCCGCATCCGTCAGCTACAGATGCGGGGCCGAAAACAATTCGATACACAGAGGTTGCGCCGTCAATAAATAACTAAGCCAGCCCCAGCAATATGCCCGCCGAATGCACGACAAACGCCACGATCCAGGCGACCGCCACCTGAAACGCGAACACGGCAACGGCGTAGCGCGCGCCCAGCTCGCTCTTGACGGCGCCGATGGCCGCCACGCACGGCGGGTACAGCAACGTAAAGACTAGGAACACGTAAGCGGTAAACGGCGAAAACATGGTCGACAGTGCCGCGGGCGAGGTCGCGCCCAAAAGCACGGTGAGGGTCGAGATGACACTCTCCTTGGCGATAAGTCCGGTGACGAGCGCCGTGGATGCACGCCAGTCACCAAACCCAAGCGGCGCCAGCGCCGGCGCGATGATACTGCCGAGGCCCGCAAGCAGACTCTGCGACTGATCGGCGACCACATTAAAGCGGATGTCGAACGTCTGAAGGAACCAGATGACCACGGTCGCGGCAAAGATAATGGTAAAGGCCTTGGTAATAAAGTCCTTGGCCTTATCCCATGCCAGCATCACTGTCGTCTTGACGCTCGGCAGGCGGTAGTTGGGAAGCTCCATGATAAATGGCACCGGGTCGCCCTTAAATGCCGTGCGATTGAGCACCAAAGCCGCGATGCAACCGACCGCAATGCCAATCAGATAGAGCGAGACCATGGCGGGAACTGTCGCCTGCGGGAAAAACGCCCCGCACAGCAGTCCGTAGACCGGCAACTTGGCCGAGCAGCTCATGAACGGCGTGAGCATGACCGTCATCTTGCGGTCGTGCTCGGATGGGAGCGTACGGGTCGACATGATAGCCGGCACGGTGCAGCCAAAACCGACGAGCATGGGCACAAAGCTGCGGCCCGACAGGCCAAAGCGACGCAGCACTTTATCCATGACAAAGGCAACACGCGCCATGTAGCCGGAGTCTTCCAGAATGGAGAGGAACAAGAAGAGCACGACAATAATCGGCAGGAAGGTCAGCACGCTGCCCACACCCGTAAGCACGCCGTCGACAGCCAGTGAGCGCACCACGTCGTTGGTGCCGAACGTCTTGAGGCCCGCATCGGCCGAGGCGATGATGGCAGCGATGCCGTCCTCCATGAGTCCCTGCAACGCCGCGCCGATCACGCCAAACGTCAGCCAAAAAACGAGGCCCATGATCACCAGGAACGCCGGAATGGCCGTGTAGCGACCCGTCAGGATGCGGTCGATCTTGACGGAGCGCACGTGCTCGCGGCTCTCATGCGGCTTAACGACGCAGCGCCCACACACGTCGCCGATAAAGCTAAAGCGCATATCGGCCAGCGCAGACAGGCGGTCGGTGCCGGCCTCGCCCTCCATCTGGGTAATGATGTGCTCGATGGCGTCGAGCTCGTTGCGATCCAGGTGAAGCGCCTCGGTCACCAGCTCGTCGCCCTCAACCAGCTTGGTCGCCGCAAAACGCACGGGAATGCGTGCCGTCGCGGCATGGTCCTCGATAAGGTTGGCGATGCCATGAATGCAGCGATGCAGCGCGCCGCCGTCTGGACCGTCGGGCGCGCAAAAGTCCAAGCGGCCGGGGCGTTCGCGGAAACGCGCGACGTGCAAGGCATGATCCACCAACTCGCCAATACCCTCGTTGCGGGCAGCGCTAATGGGGACAACGGGCACGCCCAGCAGGCTCTCGAGCAGATTGACGTCCACGGCGCCGCCGTTGGCCGTCACCTCGTCCATCATGTTGAGCGCGATGACCATGGGGCGATCGAGCTCCATAAGCTGCAGCGTCAGGTACAGATTGCGCTCGATGTTGGTAGCGTCGATGATGTCGATGATGGCGTCGGGATGCTCATCCAGGATAAACTGGCGGCTCACGATCTCCTCGCCCGTGTACGGCGACAGGGAGTAAATACCGGGCAAGTCGGTAACGCTCGCCTCGGGGTGGTTACGAATAGTGCCGTCCTTGCGGTCGACCGTCACGCCGGGAAAATTACCGACATGCTGGTTGGAGCCCGTCAGCTGGTTAAACAGCGTGGTCTTACCGCAGTTTTGGTTGCCGGCGAGGGCAAAATGAAGCGGTGCGCCCTCGGGCACGGCCGTTTTTGCCGCACGGGGCGAATACGTTCCCTCGCCGAGAGCCGGGTGCTCCGTCGTGCCGATTGCGGCGTTAGCGCGCGGACCCGTATCGGTGTCGTGAACACCCACGAGCTCAATCCGTGCGGCATCGTCCTTGCGCAGCGTCAACTCGTAGCCACGCAGGCGAATCTCGAGCGGGTCGCCCATGGGGGCGTACTTCATCATGGTGACTTCGGTGCCCGGTGTTAGGCCCATGTCCAAAATATGTTGTCGGAGTGCCTGGTCATCCGATGCCACCGATGCGACAACGGCGTCCTTTCCAATCTCGAGTGTATCGAGCTTCACGTCCGTGTTCCTCCCCCGGCGCCCACAGGGCGTTGCATTTAGTTTACCTTGGCTAACCGTTTGCCATGGCTAACCAATTTTAAACTTACATGATAGCGTGAACACACAACGATGTTCAATCGACAGATCGGTGCGATGGGGACAGGCAGGAGAGTTCAGGGCCATAGTTTCCCGATGAGGCCTCTCGGGGAAACTACATCCCAGAATTCTGGCTCGAAACGGGATATGGTTTCCCAAACAGGCCTCTTACGGAAAATGCATCCCAGAATCCCCGCTCGAAACGGGACGCGCTTTCCCAGTCGAGGCCCTATGGGAAACTGCGTCCCACCTTGAAAGGCAAAACTGGGACGCAGTTTCCGGGCGGGGCATCAAAAACGAAGTTGCGGTGGAATAGTTCCTGGATGGGCTGGTTGATGCCCCAGATCGGAACTATTTCACCGCAAGTTATTGAAGGACTGGGATGCCCGTCCTCTTACAGATGGCGCTCCAGGAAGCGGAAGGCTAGGCGAATCCAAGGGCGGACCGCCACCTGCTTGTCCTCGTTGTCGACCGCGGTGTTGGCGTTGCCGAGCGAAAGGCCGTGACCACCCTGGTCGAAGACGTGCATCTCGCATGCAACGCCCTCCTCGGCCATGCGCTGCGCAAACGGGTAGACCTGCGCGATCGGCGCCGTCTTGTCGTCGGACACGCCCCACACAAAGGTCGGTGGCATCTGACGCGAAACATGCGTGGTGGGGCAGATGTCGGCCAGATGCTCGTCAGTTGCCTCGCCGCCCGTCACCATCGACAGGTAGTCGTTGAGCAAATCGCGCCCCGTCTTGCCGCCCGTCTTGGGCACACGCAAGTCAATGCGCGGATCGCGCGTCTGCATGTCGCGCACATAGGCAAAGTCGAGCAATGGATAGCCCAGCACCACGGCATCGGGACGAATGTCGTCCGGACGCGCCCCGGCAAGTGCCGCAAAGGGGCCGGTCTTCCACTGTGTTGCCAGCGAGGCGCAAATCATGCCGCCAGCAGAAAAGCCCACGACGCACACGCGCTTAGGATCGACATGCCACTCGTCGGCGTTGGCGCGCACCGTGGCGACCATCTTGGCAAGATCTGCCTGGGGGTGCGGAAAGCTCACGTCACCCGTAGAACTCGTGACATAGTTGAGCACAAAGGCCTGGTAGCCGCGATCCAAAAATGCAAACGCCACCGGGTCCTGCTCGTGCGGAGCGATATGCGTAAACCCGCCTCCGCCGCAGATGATCACCGCGGGGCGGCGGCCATTCGGTTTATCGGGCAACGGCTCGGCACCCAAATACGTAAACGTCGCCGGATAATCCTCGGTCGGCTCCTCGCCCCACAGCGCATGGTTCTCGACAATCATATGTGCTCCCTTCGCGCAAATTATGCGCCCTTGTTTTTCGCCTTCAAGCGTACCCCACTTGAACCCGTGGCGCAGAAACACACCAGCAATAAGTTTCCCTTCAACTGATATATCACATAATCCCAGCTCAGAGGTATCGCTGAGCAGCGTAGAATAGGGGCGTTGACCAAGCCGCGAAACACATATGAAACGTTTCCGGCAAACCAAACGCGCGATATGCGCCTATTTAAGTTGGAGGCAACTATGGGTCTGCTCGATTCGCTTAAGTCCACCTTCACCTCGACCGGCGAGGCGTCCGTTCCGCCCGCAGCAAGCTTCGCCACCCGCGAAGGCGTCATCTATGCCCCCGTCAACGGCGTGCTCGTCAACCTGGACGAGGTTCCCGACGAGACGATCGCCTCGGGCATGCTTGGCCAGGGCTATGGCATCGAGCCCATTACCGGCACCATCTATGCGCCCGCCAACGGCCGCATCGGCGCCACCACCGTCACCAACCACTCCATTGGCATGATTACCGAGGACGGCCTGCGCGTGTTCATCCATGTTGGCCTGGGCACCGTGGAAATGAACGGCAAGGGTTTTGCCCGCTTTGTCGAGATGGGCGATGTGGTTAAGGCAGGCCAGCCGCTCATCAGCTTCGACCGCGAGGCCATTAAGGCCGCTGGTCACGAGGACATCGTGACCGTCATCGTCTCCGAGCTCGATCGTCTTAAGAGCATCGACCATGTCGGCGAGTCCGGAACGCTTATCGGCGGCAACCCGCTCGTCAAGCTTGGCGACCCGCTGCTGGTTGCCAAGACCAAGTAGCCAGGCCCCGCGCCACACAGCCAAAAGGAACCTCGTCAAGCGCCCGCGACCATTTGACCGCGGGCGCTTTTCGTTTGAAAAACCATCCCGCCAATGCTTTATCTGTATAGCCCAAATGAGCCGAGCTGCTAGAATACCGAACTGTATGGATAACTATCATTCAACCGCTATGGGAGGATACGTGAACCGCACCAAAATCGCGCAGCTCTATGCCGATGCCGAGTCGCTCGGCGGCCAGACCGTCACCGTCGCCGGCTGGGTCAAGTCCGTCCGCGACATGAAGAACTTTGGCTTTGTTACGCTCAACGACGGCAGCTGCTTCCGCGACCTGCAGGTCGTCATGAACCGCGAGGCACTCGACAACTACGACGAGATCGCCCATCAAAACGTCTCGGCCGCACTCATTTGCACCGGCACCGTCAAACTGACCCCCGATGCACCCCAGCCTTTCGAGCTTTCTGCCACTTCCATCGAGGTCGAGGGCGTCAGCGCCCCGGATTACCCGCTGCAGAAGAAGCGCGCAACCGTCGAGTTCCTGCGCACCCAGCAGCACCTGCGCCCGCGCACCAACCTGTTCCGCGCCGTGTTCCGCATCCGCTCTGTCGCGGCTGCCGCCATCCACCGCTTCTTCCAGGAGCAGGGTTTTGTCTACGTCAACACCCCCATCATCACCACGAGTGACTGCGAAGGCGCCGGCGAGATGTTCCGCGTGACCACGCTCGACCCCAAAAATCCGCCCCTCACCGAGTCCGGCGAGGTCGACTGGAGTCAGGACTTCTTTGGCAAGCATGCAAGCCTCACCGTGTCCGGCCAGCTCAATGCCGAGAACTTTGCCATGGCCTTTGGCGACGTGTACACCTTTGGCCCCACCTTCCGCGCCGAAAACTCCAACACCACGCGCCACGCCGCCGAGTTTTGGATGATCGAGCCCGAGATGGCCTTTGCCGACCTGAACGACTACATGGACAACGCCGAGGCCATGCTCAAGTACGTCCTTAAGGACGTTATGGCCACCTGCCCCGACGAGCTCAATATGCTCAACAAGTTTGTGGACAAGGGTCTGCTCGAGCGCCTGGACCATGTCGCCAACTCCGACTTCGCCCGCGTTACCTACACCGAGGCCGTCGAGATCCTGGAACAGGCAGTCGCTGCTGGCCACCAGTTTGATTACCCCGTCAGCTGGGGCATCGACCTGCAAACCGAGCACGAGCGTTTCCTGACCGAGGAACACTTTAAGCGACCGACTTTTGTGACCGACTACCCGGCCGAGATCAAGGCCTTCTACATGCGCATGAACGACGACGGCAAGACCGTCGCCGCCGCCGACTGCCTGGTTCCCGGTATCGGCGAGATTATCGGCGGCTCCCAGCGCGAGGAGCGCCTGGATCTGCTCGAGGCCCGCATCAAGGACCTGGGCATGAATCCCGAGCAGTACAAGTACTACCTTGACCTGCGCCGCTACGGTTCCTGCAAGCACGCCGGCTACGGTCTGGGCTTCGAGCGCTTGGTCATGTATCTGACCGGCGTGGGCAACATCCGCGACGTCCTGCCGCACCCGCGCACCGTGGGCAACGCCGACTTCTAATCGTCGGACGCTAGCTCGCGTCGCCACACGCCAACGCTCATCGCACAAGCGTCTCTCGACATCGGTCGAGAGACGCTTTTTTCAACAGCATCCGTCAAGCTTTTGGCAAGTTTTTGGTCAGTTGAGCAGGGCTGTTGAAAACTCAACCCGCCGTTTGCCGACGACTACCGACCGCCCAGAGCGCCCTGCGCCCCTGGGAAAGCCCCGCGTCCTAGGCTCCATACCGTCGCCACCCAAAACGGAAAGGACGTGGGCACGATGACCGAAGCCGCTGTTGAAACCTACGACACCACGACTAGAGGCGCCGCCTCGATGGCAGCCTATCGCGCCGTTCGCATCCTGCAGCTCTTGAGCGAAAACACCGGCGAAGACAAGGCCATGCTTTCCGATGAGCTGATCCGGCGCCTCGCCCATCCCGACGACCCCGCCCGCATGCCCATCTCGGCGGCGCGGCGCAGCATCTACACCGCCATCTCCGCGCTTCGCCATGCCGGATACGAAATTGAGTACAAACGCGGCGTGGGTTACAAACTTCTTACCCGCCCGCTCACCGATGAAGAGATCATCCGGCTCCACGGTATGGTCATGCGCAACCGCTCCACGCCTATCGCAATCCGCAAGAGCATGGCGCAGCACTTAGTTGCCATGGCAAGTGCCGACGTTCGCGGCTACCTCGATACACCCGAACCCGCTCCAAGCGCAGGCAGCAAGGCCACCAAGGCAACACGCACGCCCATCAAGCGCATCGACACGTGCGAGCTCGTCGAGCAGGCCATCGACCACGGAACCACGGTGAGTTTTGATATTTCGAGCGTCACGACGCGTGGCGAAACCGAAGCAGCACGGATGACACTCCGTCCCTTTGCCATCAGGCAGCGCGATGGCATCTCGTATTTGCTGGGAACGGTCTACGACGCCCGAGGCACCGACGATACGCTGCGCACCGTCGAGATTGGCCGCATGAGAAACGTCAGCACGCGCCTGCTCGACGGCAAGAAGCTCTTCGCCGCCCTAGACGAGGACGACGCATCCTCCGCCGCATAAGACCCTCCGCCGCCCATTCGACTACCCGTACCGCCCATCCGATTCTGTATTAAAAAACCCGCCAGGCTGTTGTAAAAATGGACATCAGCGCTACTATAGTTCCACTTGCACTTTGTCCCAGTGCAGTGTTTCCAGCCATTTTTATACTGGGGGTAATGATATGAAGGACATCACCATCAGCCGCAGGAGCCTTCTGGTCTCCGCTGGTCTGCTCGCGCTCGCCCCGCTCGCCGGATGCGGCGGCAACTCTGGTTCCGGCTCTGCTGCCGCCGGTTCCGACTACACCATCGGCGTTCTGCAGCTCACTGAGCACTCCGCACTCGATGCCGCCAACGACGGCTTTGTCAAGGCCATCAAGGAGAGCGGCCTTAAGGTCAAGATCGACCAGAAGAACGCCCAGAACGACCAGTCCACGTGTAAGTCCATTGCCGACAAGTTTGTGGGCGACAACGTCAACCTGATTTATGCCATCGCCACGCCCGCCGCGCAGGCTGCCGCCGGTGCCACGGCCGATATCCCCATCGTGGGCTGCGCCATCACCGACTACGCCGCCTCCGGCCTGGTCCAGGACAACGACAAGCCGGGCACCAACGTCACGGGCGCTTCCGACCTCACCCCGGTCGCCGAGCAGCTCGAGATGATGCAGAAGGTCCTGCCCGACGTTAAAAAGGTCGGCCTGCTCTACTGCACCGCCGAGTCCAACTCCGACGTCCAGATCAAGGCCGCCAAGAAAGAGCTCGACAAGCTGGGCCTGGAGTACACCGATTTCACCGTCTCGAGCTCCAACGAGATTCAGTCCGTCGTCGAGTCTGCCGTGGGCAAGGTCGATGCGCTGTACTCCCCCACCGACAACACCATCGCCGCGGGCGCCTCGCAGGTCGGCCAGATCTGCAAGGAAAACAAGCTTCCCTTCGTGACCGGCGAGGAGGGCATGTGCATGGCCGGCGGCCTGTTCACCCTCTCCATCAACTATGAGGACCTGGGCTACGCCGCGGGCGAGATGGCCGTTAAGATTTTGAAGGGCGAGGCCAAGCCCGAAGACATGCCGATCAAGCACCTCTCGAGCAAGGACCTGGTCGTCGTCAAGAACGACGAAATGGCCGAGGCCCTGGGCATCGACCTTTCCGCTCTGGACGAGTAGCGACATGCGCGGCGATGCGCCTAGGGCCCATGCTCGCACCGTTGCCGTGTTATTCAATATCTGAGCCATAGGGGCGAACGCCAAAGACCGGCGTTCGCCCTGCTTGTTACGGATGAGACAAAACATCCGTCCGTAGCTCTTCTATGCATTGTTACCGCTATTATGGTGAATCACGTGTCCACCTTATCCTAGGAGGTATGAAGCATGCTCATTGCATTGCAGGGCGCCGTTTCGCAGGGCGTCCTCTGGGGCATTATGGTGCTTGGCGTGTTTATCACGTTCCGCCTGCTCGACATTCCCGATATGACCTGCGACGGCAGCTTTGCCCTCGGCGGCTGCGTCTGCGCTGTGCTCATCGTCAATAACAACGTCGACCCGCTGCTCGCCGTGCTGGCCGGCATGTGCGCCGGCGCCATCGCGGGCGCCGTCACGGGCATTCTGACCACCGTCTTCGAGATTCCCGCGATCCTCGCCGGAATCCTCACCCAGATCAGCCTGTGGTCCATCAACCTGCGCATCATGGGCAAGTCCAATACGCCCATTCTTGCCAAGGGCACCGTGTTCTCGGCCGTCAGCAATATGACCGGTCTGCCGCAGTCCACCGTTGCCATCATCTTGGGCATCCTGCTCGCCGTGGCCATCGTCGCCATCCTGTACTGGTTCTTCGGCACCGAGATCGGCTCGGCACTGCGTGCCACCGGCAACAACGAGTACATGATCCGCGCCTTGGGCGTCAACACCAACTCCACCAAGATGATCGCCCTCGTGCTCTCCAACGCCCTTATCGGCCTTTCGGGTGCGCTCATCTGCCAGAGCCAGAAGTACGCTGACATTGGCATGGGCACCGGCGCCATCGTTATCGGTCTTGCCGCCATTGTTATCGGCGAGGTGCTCGGCCGCCTGCTGCCCGGCGGTCTGACGCAGTTTAGCGTCCGTCTTGCCTCTGCCGTCTTTGGCTCCGTGGTGTACTTCCTCATTCGCGCCATCGTGCTGCAGCTGGGCATGGACGCCAACGACATGAAGCTGCTCTCCGCCGTGATCGTTGCCGTGGCCCTGTGCGTGCCCGTGGTTTGGGAGCGCTATAAGCTCCGCAGCTCCTACACGAAGGGGGATGAGGCAGATGCTTAAGCTCTCGCACGTCAAAAAGACCTTTAACAAGGGCACCGTCACCGAGAAGCGCGCACTCACCGGCGTCGACCTCACCCTTAACGACGGCGACTTTGTAACCGTGATCGGCGGCAACGGCGCCGGCAAGTCCACGCTGCTCAACATGATTGCCGGCGTGTATCCGCTCGATTCGGGCGTTATTGAGCTCGACGGCAACGATATCTCGCGTCTGAGCGAGTCGCAGCGCGCCAAGTACCTGGGCCGTGTGTTCCAGGACCCCATGCGCGGCACCGCAGCCGACATGCAGATTGCCGAGAACCTGGCCCTCGCCAAGCGCCGCGGCCAGCGTCGCGGTCTTTCGTGGGGCGTCACCAAGGCCGAGAAGGACGAGTACGTTGAGCTGCTCAAGCGCCTGGACCTTGGCCTGGACACACGCCTCAACGCCAAGGTCGGTCTGCTCTCGGGCGGCCAGCGCCAGGCACTCACCCTGCTCATGGCCACGCTCACCAAGCCGCGCCTGCTGCTGCTCGACGAGCACACCGCGGCCCTCGACCCCAAAACGGCATCGAAGGTGCTCAACCTGACCGAGGAGATCGTCGACGAGAACCACCTGACCACGCTCATGGTCACGCACAACATGAACGACGCCATCCGTCTGGGCAACCGTCTGATCATGATGCACGAAGGCCACGTGATCTACGACGTGGCGGGCAATGAGAAGAAGTCGCTCACCGTAGCCGACCTGCTGCAGAAGTTCGAGGAGGTCTCGGGCGGCGAGCTCGCCAACGACCGCATGCTGCTGAGCTAAAACCTGCCAAAAAGGGACAGGTTTATTTTGGTAGGTTTTATCTGCGCAAACGTCAAAACCGCCGCAAAGGGACAGACGCCCTTGCGGCGGTTTTCGCATATTATGTCGATAATCCGATATTCAACCAGACATTCTGGCTAAGGACTAAGGAAACTGCCATGAAAAGACTCCCCCGCCTTGCGTTAGCCGCCGCGGTGTTTGCCGGCGCGCTCGCAGGCATCCCAAGCCTCGCTTTCGCGAGGAACCTGCCCGCCGCTATTGACGGCTCTGTAACCGTCATGCACACCAACGACATCCACGGCAGCTACAAGTACAGCTACAACGAAAGCAAGGGCACTGGCACTGTGGGCTTTGACGGACTGGCGGTTCTCTATAGCGCCCAGGGCAACGCCCCCGATCTTTTGCTCGATGCGGGCGACACCTTCCACGGACAGTCCTTCGCCACCATGAGCGAGGGCAAGAGCATCGCCGAGCTCATGGACACCTTCTATGCCGACGGCTACGACGCGACCACGCCAGGTAACCACGACTGGAGCTACGGCGCGGACAAACTCCGCACCATGACCGGCTACAGTACCACTGGCACGCCCTTCGCCATGCTCTGCGCGAACGCAAAGTCTACGAGCGGCGTATGGAGCTCGAGCATCACGAAGACGCTCGATCGCACCTGGGAGGATAGCGAAGATCACTCCACATTCGACTACAAAATCAAGGTCGGCGTCGTGGGCGCCATGGATGAGTCGCTGGGATCCTCGCTGCGCGCGGACCTGGTCGCAGGTACGTCGTTCTCGGGTGCCGCGAACGCCATCAATGCCGAGGCAGAACAGCTGCGCAAGGAGGGCTGCGATGTTGTTGTGTGTATCGCGCATACGCTCGACGCAAAGACCTTTGCCACGCGGCTCCGTGGCGTCGATGCCCTTATCGCAGGCCACGAGCACATCAACCTTAACGAGAAGGTGACGGGAGCCGACGGCAAGACAATCCACGTTGTCGAGGCGGGCAGCGCCTTTGCCGAGGTGGGACTGCTTTCCATTCCGTACAAATACGACACGAATGGCACCGAGACGACCGACGATGACACGGTCACGGTCCCTGCAGACGGCAGTGACGAGAAGCTCTACACCGCCAAGAACGTCAACGACCTTTTGGCAGACCCCGACAAGGGCTCCGACTACCAAAGCCGCCTTGAAGCCGTCCGCAACAAGATCAAGCCGCTCGACGAGGCCTTTGAAAACGAATCGAACAAGGTGCTCGGCACATCCACCGCCAACTATTTCTACGGCGAGGACGCCGCAGGCACGCATGGCTGGGAAATGGTGCGCACCACCGATTTCCGCCCCAGCAACCCGGGCGACACCACCAAGGCCCAGACCATCGGCCACGTGATCTGCGGCTCCTATCTTGACCTGACGAGCGCAGACCTCGCTATCGAGAACGCGGGTGGTATCCGTGGCGGCATCGCAGCGGGCGATGTGACCGCCGGCAACGTCATCGCCATCTCGCCCTACGGCAACACCGTGGAGACCTGGACCATGACCGGCGCGGACTTCCTCGCAGCGCTCGAGCACTCGCTACAAATCAGCGACGATTGCAACGACAGCTACGAGCTTCAGCAGGCTTATGTGGCGGCCGGTCACACCGAGCAGGAGGCGCAAGACAAGTACAAGTGGCGCGATGACTCTGGCAGCGTTCTCTCCTTTGGCGGCATCAACGTGACGATTGATTGGACGCAGCCCGAAGGCAAGCGCATTGTGAGTGCCACACTCACCAAAGACGGCAGCACGCTCGACCCCGCCAAGACCTATACCGTCGCCACCAACAACTACATCATCACCAACACGACCGACTTCCCCACCTTCGCAAACGCCACCAAGCACACCGAGTGGGGTACCTGCGAGTCAGCGCTAAGGGCGTTGATCGGGCAGAACAGCTGGGAGAGTAAGATGGCCTCGCTCGCGGGCACCATCAGCTTTGGCTCCGCTGCCGTGGACCCCACGCCCACACCGGCCCCGACGTCTAAGCCCTCGCCTAAGACGGACACGACGGCCACGAAGGTCATCACCAAGAAGACGACCGGTAAGCTCGCCGCAACGGGAGACCGCACGCTGGCAGTAGTTGGCGCGTGCCTTATCGGCGGCATCATCGTCATCATCCTCGGCATTATCTGGAAGCGTCGACGCTAAGCTACACCGCCGGGCCTTGCAGCCCCGCCGCGTAAACCTTATATCGAGCACAGAAGCCCGTCCGAATTTGATCGGACGGGCTTCTTGGTGGGTATCATGGTTGGACGATCATTAGGAGGTTTCCCTACATGGAATTGTTTGAGCCAATTCTTCATTTCTTTGCACAACGATGGGTCCACAACATCATCTGGGCCGTCATCTTGGCGATAGGCACCGCCGTCGCCGCCAAGGTCGTATCCAAGACCCTGAACCATCTGCTTAACCGAGACGATAACCCGCTACCGGCATCGAGTATCTTCATCAACATCGCGCGCGCCGTCATCTGGATGATCGGCGGCAGCTTTATCCTCGACAACTGTTTTGGCATTAACGCAAACGCCCTCGTCGCCGCTCTTGGCGTCGGCGGCATCGCCATCTCCCTGGGTTTCCAGGACACGCTCTCAAACCTTATCGGCGGCATGCAAGTGACCTTTATGGGCATCATCAAGCCCGGCGACAATATCGAGGTCGGCGGTGTGTCGGGCGTGGTCCAAGACATCACTTGGCGCCATACAACGATTGAGGATGCCTGTGGACAGACCATCATTGTGCCCAACTCCAACATCTCCAAGAACACGCTCGTGCATTTGATGCCCTTTGGACGCGTGGCCGTGCCCGTTGCCGTAAAGGACACGTCTAAGTGGGCTTCCCTTGACGCACTGGCGGACGAGCTCACGAGCGCAACCAAAACGGCCGTCTCGCCCATCTCGGGCTTTGACAAAGAGCCCTACGTGCTCTTTAGCGAAATCGGCGACTTTGGCATCAAAGGAAAGATCATCTTTATCGTCAGCGACGACAGCACCACTTTCACCGCTGCCGACGCCTGCATCCGCGCCATCGCCCCCATCCTGTCTCTTATACACATCTGAC
>URHQ01000013.1 GCA_900547655.1 uncultured Collinsella sp. | reverse complement strand
AGATGTGTATAAGAGACAGCTGCGGCACTGGGTACGCTTGGTATCACCGCCATGCAGAACCGTTTCTTGGCGTTGATCGGCGGCGAGGGCGGGGCTGCTGCTGCCTCCAGTGTGTTTGAGATACCTGCTATGGTTCGCGCAGCCGCCGGCGATGCCGACGCGCTTGGTGCCGTTGCGGCTGAGGTCTCCCGCGCGATTGATGCCGGCGAGTGGGTCGCCGCCGTGGTGGACGACGACAAGGAAGAGGGCGCGCTCTTTGGACTGACGCGCACGCTGTGGTTGGCGACGTCCAAGGGCCTGTTCGCGCTCGAGGAGGGCGACGACGCCTCCACTGCCGTAGTCGATGGCTTCAACTTCGCTCACAGTGTGATCGCCGGCGTGCTTGCGCGCCTGTTTATGGAGGGCCGCGTGGCGAGCCCGGATACGAAGGCGCTGCTGCACGAGCTTTCGCCCATCGATTCTTCTGAGCCCGAGCTCATGGATCCGCTAGCAGTCGATTCCACGTGCATCTTCGACACCGTGGTCGCCGCTTACCTGTTGGATTCCGACCGCTCCGAGTTTGACGAGGCATATCTGGCCGATACGTATCTGCAGATGGCGCTGCCTGCGGCGCGCGGCGCAGAGGGTGCTGGTGAGGACGCTCCGGCGCCTGCCGCCCGTACTGCGGCTCTGACGCTGGCGCTCGTGGCGCCGTTGCGCGAGTGCATGGCCCGTGAGAATGCCGCCAACGTGTTCGATGGCATCGAGATGCCGCTCGTTCCGGTACTTGCCAAGATGGAGCGCGCGGGCATGCTCGTGGACCCCGACCGTCTGCACAGTCTGTCCGAGGGTCTGGCGACCCAGATTGCCGAGGTCGAGCGCAGCATTCGCGACCTGGCAGGTGACGAGGCCTTTAACATCGGCAGCCCCATGCAGCTCTCGCACGTGCTGTTTGACGTTATGGGGCTTCCGACCAAGGGCCTCAAAAAGACCAAGCGCGGTTACTATTCGACCAACGCCAAGGTGCTGAGCGACCTTGCCCGCGACCACGAAATCGTGCGTCTGATTTTGGACTGGCGTGAGAAGTCCAAGATCAAGTCCACCTATCTGGACACGCTGGGCCCGCTGCGTCGCGGTGACGGTCGCGTGCACACCACGTACAACCAGACCATCACGGCAACGGGGCGTCTGTCCTCGAGCGACCCGAACTTGCAGAACATCCCGACGCGCTCGGAGCTGGGGCGTACCGTCAAGACGGCGTTTTCGGCAGGCGAGGGAAGCGTCTTTTTGGCGGTGGACTACTCGCAGATCGAGCTGCGCCTGCTCGCGCATCTTTCGGGTGATGAGCATCTGGTGCGCGCCTTTAACGAGGGTGAGGACTTCCATGCCGAGACGGCCGCGCGTGTATTTGGCGTGCCGGTGTCCGAGGTGACACCCGACCTGCGCAGCCGCGCCAAGGCCGTGAACTTTGGCATCGTGTACGGTCAGCAGGCCTACGGTCTGTCGCAGTCGCTGCATATCTCGATGGCCGAGGCGCGCGACATGATCGACCGCTACTACGAGGCCTACCCGGGCGTGCGTACGTTCCTCGACAACGTGGTGGCGCGCGCCAAGCAGACGGGCTACGCCGAGACCATGTACGGTCGCCGGCGTCATATTCCGGAGCTCAAGGCCAAAAATCCGCAACTCCGCGGCTTCGGCGAGCGCACGGCCATGAACCACCCCATGCAGGGCACCGCGGCCGACATCATCAAGATCGCCATGGCCCGCGTAAGCCGTCGCCTGGAAGAAGAAGGCTTTGCCGCCCACATGATCCTGCAGGTACACGACGAACTGGACTTTGAGTGCCCCATCGACGAAGTCGAGCGCCTAACCGCCATGGTCCGCGACGTCATGGAGCACGTAGTAGACCTCCGCGTACCGTTGATCGCCGAAGCCAGCACCGGCATAACCTGGGCCGACGCCAAATAAAGACATACCAACAACCCCAAAGTAACCCAAAGCAGAAGGGGGCTCCTTGCGAACAAGGAGCCCCCTTCATTCCAAAAAATCAGCCAAAGTATCTAGACGCCAAGACGCCATCTAGGCGGCAAGCAAGTCACCGCAGGACCTGGCCGGGTGGCATGGGTTAACTTTTCGTAGATTCCGCACGCAAAGAAAGCCACTTAATGTGGCTTTCGTCTTGCGCAGGACCTGACCGAGCGAAAAGTTAACCCATGCCACCCGGCCAGGTCCGACGAGCAACGTTAACGAGCCGCCAAGATGGCGTCGATGAGCGTCAGTACGCCCCCGTCGTTGTTGCTCGGAATGCGCCACTTGGCGTGCGCGTTCA
This sequence comes from uncultured Collinsella sp., assembly GCA_900547655.1. Taxonomy (GTDB): domain Bacteria; phylum Actinomycetota; class Coriobacteriia; order Coriobacteriales; family Coriobacteriaceae; genus Collinsella. The sequence goes on along the minus strand of URHQ01000013.1, from coordinate 30,184 downwards.
TATGCTCTTCGGCATTGTCCACGATGAAGCTGTGACCGACGCGCTCCAGCATGGGGATGTCGTTGTAGGTGTCGCCCACGGCGGCAGCATCGGCAATATCGATGTCCAGGTGCTCGCACAGGTGCGCGACGCCGGCGCCCTTGTCGACGCCCAGGTTCATAAAGTCGATCCACTCGCGCCCGGCGTTGGTGACGTAGAGCTTGTCCGAGAACTCGGGGTTATAGGTCTCGCGGAAAGCGGGCTCGGCGTCGTAGCCGGGGAAGAAGACCGAAATCTTGTTGGACTCGAAATCAATGCCCTCAAAGCTGTCGACGTAGTTGATTGTGTTGTAGTAGACGCTGATCTCGTCGTGGTATTGATGGTCGCGGGCAAGAACGTAGAACTCGTCGAAGCAGCACAGGACGGGGACAGCGCGAGGATCCTCTGAGGCACGGCTCAAGACCTGCTGATACAGCTCCACGTCAATATTGCTCTTATAGATATAGCTACCGCGATAGATCACGCACGCTCCGTTGTCGGGACAAAAGGCGAGGCGGTTCTTAATGCCCTCGAACATTTCCTCGAGCTTGGGGGCGGGACGTCCGCTGGCGGGGCAGAATACGATGCCGGCGTCGGCGAGCTTGTCCAGGCGCTCATCAAGACCTTGGGGCAGCACACGCTCGTCGGTCAGCAGCGTCTTGTCCATATCGACGGCGAGAATCTTAATGTTGCCGATGTTGGCGTCCGATTCGTAAGTTTGCATAAAAATGCGCCTTTCGTTTCGAGATTGTTTCAGACGTTATAACCATCAACTAGTAGTCGAGCGTATTTTCGCAGGAATGGTGCGTATTTGCACTGCAATTCACAAACTAATGAAAAAACTTTTCAGAAAATTGAATTTGTCGCTTGCGCAGCGTGCACTTTATCGTAATATAGCGAACATCGAAAACGGAGACGGCAAAAGAGCCGCTTACCGAGGAAAAGGTACCGTTTGCGATATTTGAATTGCGCCCGGCGATGCGTGAAAGGAGAGGCAGATGCAGTTCGTAAAGATCATCACCACTGCAGACAATGCCATCCGACGCCAGCGCGCAATTTCCCGACGACGATAACAATCGTCTCTGTCCGCATGGGGCGCAATGCCTCAACAGAGTCATTTTGAGGTCGTTGGGTTTAAGCACGACATAGCCGCATGTTTCTAGGGCATGCCTGTGATGCATTCTGCTGAATAACCTGATATTGCACGGTTTATGACCTCAAGGTGACTTGCAACTGACCGATGTTCTAACTAGCTACCAAGGGCGAAAGGAAACAGCCATGAGCAAGGAAAAAGTCGTTCTCGCATATTCCGGTGGTCTTGATACATCCGTATGTGTCAAGTGGCTCCAGGACGAGAAGAATCTCGATGTCGTTTGTGTCTGCGGCAATGTGGGCCAGGAAGAGACCGGACTGGATGCCAAGAAGCAGAAGGCGCTCGACTTGGGCGTTCTCGATTGCCAGGTGCTCGACCTGCGCGACGAGTTCTCCGATGAGTTCCTGACTAAGGCCATCGCAGCAAACTCCATGTACGAGAACAAGTATCCGCTGCTCTCCGCCCTGTCTCGCCCGCTGCTTGCCAAGAAGCTTGTTGAGGTCGCCCACGAGTTTGGCGCGACGTACGTCGCCCACGGCTGCACCGGCAAGGGTAACGACCAGGTCCGTTTTGAGGCCGCTGTCAAGGCCCTCGACCCCGAGCTCAAGGTTATCGCCCCGGTTCGCGAGTGGGACCTGAAATGCCGTCCCGACGAGGTCGCCTATGCCCACGCCCATAACGTGCCGGTTCCCGAGGGTGCCAACGACAACCCCTACTCCATCGACGACAACCTGTGGGGTCGTGCCATTGAGTGCGGTCACCTGGAGGATCCCTGGAACGAGCCGCTCGACGACGCTTGGGTTATGACCAAGAACCCCGAGGACACGCCGGACACCCCGACCTACACCGAGATTGAGTTTGAGGCCGGCAAGCCCGTCGCCGTCGACGGCAAGAAGATGAAGCTCTCCGAGATCGTCATCGCCCTCAACAAGATCTCCGGCGACAATGGCTTTGGCCGCCTCGATCTGGTCGAGGATCGTCTGGTGGGCCTCAAGAGCCGTGAGTGCTATGAGGTTCCCGGAGCCCTGACGCTCATCACTGCCCACAAGGCGCTCGAGGACATCTGCGTCGAGGGCGACCTGCTCAAGACCAAGATCAAGCTCGAGCAGGATTGGGCCACCGCCGTGTACAACGGCCAGTGGTACAGCCCGCTCAAAAACGCGCTCGATGCCTTTATGGCCGATACCCAGAAGTTCGTGACCGGCACTGTCCGTCTGAAGTTCTTTAAGGGCAACTGCCATGTCGTCGGCCGCAAGAGCCCCTTCAGCCTCTACGACTACGGTCTGGCTACCTACGACCGCGACACCACGTTTGACGAGAAGGCCAGCGCCGGCTTTATCGAGATTGATACGCTGTCGCTCAAGACGTGGGCAAAGGTCCAGGGCCCCAGCTCTGCTGCCGCCTAGGCCTAGCGCCTCCTTCCCTTGGTATCCGCGCGGCCCATCCGCGTGATACATAACGGGCGCACGGGGTCCCTACCTTTCGTTATGCTTGCTGACACTTCTTAACATCGGTGGCCCCTACGTTCCGCCCGCATATATGATGCCGTGTCTGCGGCTGAGTCCGAGCCCCGCCGGGGTTGTCCGGCGGGGCTCCTTCTATCAATTTGGCGGCTCTGCGCCTATATATATGAGGAGTATCCATTATGTTCAATGCTATCGCGCATGCTTTACTTGCCCTCGCGCCCGAGTTCGATGCTGCAAGGGTCGAGGACGTCCCTATGAGCCTGAAGGCCTGGATCGATGGTTCGCAGGGCAACATCCGGAGGGAGACGTTGGGCGCCAAGTGCATGGCGCGTCACTTCTTTGCAAATTAGCTACATGGCTCCGCACACGGTGGGGAATGTGTAAAACTAGCGGTTGAAAAATCGCTTTAGCGATATGGCGCATTGCTTTGGGCGCTTGTTTTGGTATTTGGAGAAAGGGGACGGTTCCATGGCTCTTTGGGGCGGTCGTTTTGAGGCAGGCGTGGCCGAGGTCACGCAGGAGTTTGGTGCGTCGCTGCCGGTCGACAAACATCTCTATAAGCAGGATATCGCCGGCTCTAAGGCGCATGCCAAAATGCTGGCGGCTCAGGGCATCATCAGTGTTGAGGACGAGCAGGCGATTGCCAAGGGCCTGACCGGAATCGAACAGGATATCGATGCCGGCAACTTCACCTTCGACATCAACGACGAAGACATTCATATGTCCATCGAGAGCGAGCTGACGCGTCGCATCGGCGAGGCCGGTAAGCGCTTGCATACCGGGCGTTCGCGCAACGACCAGGTGGCGACCGACACACGCCTGGGCGTCAAGGCGCTGGCCAAAGAGCTCATGGAGGCCAATCTTGAGCTGCGCCATGTGCTGGTGGATGCGGCCAAGAAGTACGACAAGGTGATTCTGCCGGGCTACACGCACATGCAGCACGCTCAGCCCGTGCTGCTGTCGCATCATCTGCTGGCGTATTCCTGGATGTTCGCGCGCGACTTTACGCGCCTGAAGGCCGCCTTTGATGCCGCCGACAACTGCCCGTTGGGTGCTGCCGCGCTTGCCGGTACGAGCTATCCGCTCGATCGTCAGATGACGGCTGCCGAGCTTGGCTTTGCGGGCGTGATTCCCAACTCGCTCGATGCGGTTTCCGACCGCGATTTCCTGCTCGATCTGCATTACGCCGGCTCCGTCATGGCCATGCACCTGTCGCGTCTTTCCGAGGAGATCGTGCTGTGGTCGAGCTCCGAATTTGGCTTTATCACGCTTTCCGACTCTTACTCCACTGGTTCGTCCATCATGCCGCAGAAGAAGAACCCCGACTTTGCCGAGCTTATCCGCGGCAAGAGCGGCCGAGTCTATGGCAACCTGGTGCAGCTGCTCGTGACCATGAAGGGCTTGCCGCTCGCCTATAACAAGGACTTGCAGGAGGACAAGGAGGGTGCGCTCGATACCGCCCATACGCTCATGCAGTGCCTGTCCGTTATGGCCGGTATGATTTCGACCTGGACCGTCAACGAGGATGCCATGGCGCGCGAGTGCGGCGTGGGGCACCTTGCCGCTACCGATGTTGCCGATTACCTGGCCAAGCGTGGCCTGCCGTTCCGCGAGGCACATGCCGTGGTGGGCCATTTGGTCCTGATGTGCGAGAAGCGCGGCTGCAATCTTGAGGACCTGCCGTTTGAGGTGTTCCAGGAGGCAAGCCCGCTCTTTGAGCACGACATTACGGAGGCGCTCGACATCCCGTCGATTGTCGCTGCGCGCACGACCGAGGGCGGTACCGCCCCTGCCGCCGTTGCCGTGCAGCTGCAGCGTGCCGAGGCAAAGCTCGTTGCCGACGAAGGCATGTTTGGATCGCTGACCAAGGTCGTCGAGATGGGCCACGGGGTAAAGTAGGGGTTTGGCTGAAGCCGTTTTGGCCATTTATTGATAAATTGTTTTTGCTTTACGGGCGCCTGCTGATGTGGGCGCCCGTATTTTGTTGCTATGGGGGAGGGGCTTGTCGAGAACTTCTGTAGGACCTTTGGGCGGGTTGTGAAGGGGGTACGTTCGCGGGCGGCAACCGACCGTCTGCTCTGTTCGATGCGGTTGATGGGCAGTCGGATGGTACTCTAATCGGGCTTCGAAACAGAAGTGACACATATGGAGCGCTTTAATAAGTTGTAGCGTTTCAATAAACAGCTTTTTGTTTAACTGCAGCTAAAACTCTGTTACGATGCAGTCCAGGCGGGTGCCGGAATGGGACTTGGGCACGCGCGAACCTACTTGAAAGGCTACCTTATGGCTATCGAGAAGACCTTCATCATGATTAAGCCCGACGCGGTGCGCGATCGCAAAATCGGCGAGATTGTTGCTCGCATTGAGCGCAGCGGCCTTGTCATCGAGCGCATGGAGATGACCACGCTCGAGCGCGCTACCGTCGAGGAGCACTACGCCCATCTGGCCGACAAGCCCTTCTTTGGCGGTCTCTGTGACTTTATGACGAGCGGTCCGGTCGTCAAGATGGTCGTTTCCGGTCTCTCCGCTGTTGCTAAGATGCGCACCCTCATGGGCGCTACTAATCCGCTTGACGCTGCTCCTGGTACCATCCGCGGCGACTTTGCCGTCGATGTCAACGCCAACGTGATCCACGGCTCCGACTGCCTGGAGAACGCCGAGATCGAGATCAAGCGCTTCTTTGGCTAAACCAGCTTTGACTCCTTAAAGCTGTTAGCGTGTGGCTTGGGCGCCGCGGAACTCCATCCGCGGCGCCCTTTTATTCCAAAATCTATGAAGGGGCCCGTTCGGTCATGAGTTCCGAGCGGACCCCTGTTGTTAGCTTGTGGCACTGAGTTGTTTAGGCCTCGTCGACGACCTTGAGACCGCGCGTGTGGTCGATCTCGTTGAGGAGGTTAACGCGACGCTCGTGACGACCTCCCTCAAACTCGGCGTCGAGCCACTCGTCGACAATCATCTTGGCGAGCTCGGAGCCCACGACGCGGGCGCCAAAGGCGAGCACGTTGGTATTGTTGTGCATGCGGGAGAGCTTGGCGCTGAAGGGTTCGGAGCACACGACGGCGCGTACGCCCTCGACCTTGTTGGCAGCCAGGCTAATCCCGACGCCAGTGCCGCAGATGAGGATGCCCAGGTCGACGTCGCCGTTGGCAACGGCCTTACCCACCTTGTAGCCGGCGATGGGGTAGTCAAAGCTCTCGGAGGTGTCGGTGCCAAAGTTCACGACCTCGCAGCCGCGCTCCTTCAGGTGCTCGGAGATGATGTTCTTGAGCTCGACGGCGGCGTGGTCGTTACCGATACCGATCTTCATGGATGGTTCCTCTCTGGTCTGTGCGGCGCAAATGCTAAAGGTGTTTACCGCGTTCGACTGCATGATAGCGCGACTTTTGCGTAAACGCTCGAGCGTTTTTTGGTCAAACGCTTTAGCAGGCAACAAGATCGGCTTCTCATGAATAATGCCACCAATTTGTGCTCGAGCGCCGTCCGCCGGAACCATGGTTGCGGTTTTTGATGCATTGTTATCAAATAAAGGAGCTAACTTTTTTGAGAGCCCAGCCCGTTATGCAAGCAGGAGATACTAATGCCTACCGATTCCATCCGTGATGCCGCGTTTTGCGGTGTTTTGAACCGCGAACTTGTCTGTGCACTCGGCTGCACCGAGCCCATTGCCGTTGCCTATGCAGCGGCGCTGGCGAGTCAGACGCTCGGTTGCGAACCCAATCATATGGATGTTGCCTGCTCGGGCAACATCATCAAGAACGTTAAGAGCGTGACCGTGCCCAACTCGGGCGGTATGCACGGTATTGAGGCGGCGGCCGTGCTGGGTGCCGTGGGCGGCGACGCCAAGAGCGCGCTCGAGGTGCTCGAGAGCGTTGACGATAAAGACCGTGCTCGCGTGGCCGAGCTCCTCGCCGACGCCGGCTACTGCGATGTGTCACTTGTCGAGGGCGTGCCCAACCTCTACATCAAGGTGACTGCCACAGCCGAGGGCCATACAGCGGTCGTCGAGATTACCGACCACCACACCAATGTCACGTGCCATACGCTCGACGGTATTCCGGTATGCGGCAAGTCGGCGGGGGAGTGTGCCGCCTGCGCAGAGCGCGTGGTGGCCGAGCGTGCGGCAGATAGCGCCGACACGCCCATGTCGATTGAGTCCATCATCGACTTTATCGAGGACGGCGACATCGATGGCGCCCGCGCTGCCGTTGAGCGTCAGATTGAGCTGAACGGCGCGATCAGCGCCGAGGGCCTGGCGCACGCTTGGGGTGCCGAGGTGGGCCGTACGCTGCTGGGTGCTCGTGCCGATGACGTCGCCTGCCGTGCCCGTGCCCGTGCAGCCGCCGGGTCCGACGCCCGCATGAACGGCTGCGCGCTGCCGGTCGCCATTGTGTGCGGCTCGGGCAACCAGGGCATTACCTGTGCATTGCCCGTTATGGAGTATGCCGAGTACCTGCGCTGCGACCACGATCGCCTGGTGCGCGCCGTGATGCTGTCCGATCTTATCGCCGTGCATATCAAGAGCTATATCGGTGCACTCTCGGCGTTTTGCGGTGCTATTTGCGCCGCATGCGGTGCCGGTGCCGCGATTACCTGGCTGTGCGGCGGCACGCGCGAGCAGATTGGCGCGACAGTCTCGAACACGCTCGGCAACGTTGGCGGCATCGTGTGCGATGGCGCCAAGGCGAGCTGCGCCGCCAAGATTTCCGCTGCCGTTGATGCGGCGATTCTGGGCCACGATATGGCCATGCAAGGCCGCGGCTTCCGCGCCGGCGAGGGCTTGATCCAGGATACCGTCGAGCAGACAATCGCCAGTATGGGCTACGTAGGCCGCGTGGGCATGAAGGACACCGACGTCGAGATCCTCAACATCATGATCGGCAAAACCCGGGTCTGTTAAGACAGCTCGTCGGCTACTTGGTGCTCGTAGAAGGCTTCGATTACGGCGTTAAGGTCGCGGGCGAAGTCTTCCATGGTTCCGCGCCAGGTGGCTCGGCTGGGCTTGCCCTGGCCCACAAAGGCGCTTTGGATGCCGCAGGCAGGGCTGGGGAAGTCACGCTTGGGATCGTTGCCCACCATAAGGACCTCGTGCGGCTCGAGCCCCATCACCTCAAGCTGTTCTAGATAGTAGGTGGCATCAGGCTTGCAGCGGGTGGCGTTTCCCATGTGCGTGACGAGCTCAAAGGGTGCGTCGGCCAGGTCGCCCCAACCCATGCGGCACTCGATGGCCCCCTGGGGAAAGCTGGGGTTGGTAAAGAGTGCGCAACGCAGCCCTGCGTCCTGTACGGCCTGGAGCGCGGCGTGTGCGCCCGGCATGGCGTGGGCGTTAATGATATCGTCGTTCTTGTACGGAAGAACTTCGCGCTCGTAGTAGGTAAACGCCTCGTAGATGAGTGGGTCCGAGAGGCAAATACCGCACCTGCGCTCGACCTCGGTGCGGTAAAACTCAAGATTGGTGCGATTGTCCGTGCTGCTGCGACGATTGGCGTTGAGATCGACCAGGATGGTGCCGAGGCGTGCCATCGTACAACCGCGGCTGCGGCGTCCGATATCCGCGAGCATCGATGAGACATCCTTAAAATAGCGAAGGATGAACGCGTTGAGGTTGATGCTAAGAAGCGTCTCGTCCATATCGAAAACGACTGCTTTGAGCACGCGGGCACCTTTCTCGTGAATTTGATCTAGAGTCGTTGGCTCCGGATACTTTACCCCAAAGCCAAATGCCTGGCTGGTTATCGTCAAGTTGTGGAGACGTGTGTTCATAAGATTGCGAAAAAGTCTCCATACGAGTAAAAAATCGCAGTTCGCGCTTGAAATCGAAGTAATTTCCCCGTAATCTATACGAACGTGATTGCATAAGCGTCACATTAGTATCTGTCGGCTCCCGAGTGTTCCTAAACGTTGTGTGCTTGTCGCACCCTTCTGTAGGTCCTAGCAATCGGGGCCCCGTAGTTCGAAAGGGGTCCACCTTTGAGTGAGATTCAGAACTCGTCCATTTTCTCTCTTGACGATGTCAATGAGGAGGAGATGAACAACCTCATCGACGGTACGATTACCGACTTTGATGAGGGCGATCTCGTTAACGGCACTGTCGTTAAGATCGAGCATGACGAGGTGCTCGTTGACATCGGATTCAAGTCCGAGGGCGTTATCCCGGTCCGCGAGCTGTCCATCCGTAAGGACGCTAACCCTGCAGACATCGTTGCACTCGGTGATCCCATCGAGGCTCTGGTTCTCCAGAAGGAGGACAAGGACGGTCGTCTGGTCCTGTCCAAGAAGCGTGCCGAGTACGAGCGTGCTTGGAACCGCATCGAGGAGAAGTTCAACTCCGGCGAGAACGTCGAGGGCGAGGTTATCGAGGTTGTCAAGGGCGGCCTGATCCTCGACATCGGCCTGCGTGGCTTCCTGCCCGCTTCCCTCGTCGACCTCCGTCGCGTCAAGGACCTCACCTCCTACATGGGCACCCGCATCGAGGCCCGCGTCATCGAGATGGACCGCAACCGCAACAACGTCGTCCTCTCCCGTCGCGTCGTGCTCGAGGAGTCCCGTAAGGCCGAGCGCTCCGAGATCCTGTCCAAGCTCAAGTCTGGCATGCGTCTCCAGGGCACCGTTTCCTCCATCGTCGACTTCGGCGCCTTCGTCGACCTCGGCGGTATCGACGGCCTCATCCACATCTCCGAGCTCTCCTGGAACCACGTCAACCATCCTTCCGAGGTTGTCAAGGTCGGCCAGGAGGTCGAGGTCGAGGTTCTCGACGTCGATCTCAACCGCGAGCGCATCTCCCTGGGTCTCAAGCAGACCACCGAGGATCCGTGGCGCGCACTGGTCAAGAAGTACCCCGTCGGCGCTATCGTCGAGGGCACTGTGACCAAGCTTGTCCCGTTCGGCGCTTTCGTCGACCTGGGCGAGGGCATCGAGGGCCTGGTGCACATCTCCGAGATGGCCAACAAGCACGTCGATCAGCCTTCTCAGGTCACCCACGTGGGCGACAAGGTTCAGGTCAAGGTCATGGAGATCGACCTCGACCGTCGTCGTATCTCCCTGTCCATGAAGTCCGCTGCTGAGACTCTGGGCGTCGAGATCGAGGTTACCCCGCTTCCTTCCGAGAAGAAGGACGAGGAGACCGACGCCGAGTAAATCGGTTTGACGATCACTTGTTTGAAGGGATCCGTCCGTAATGGACGGGTCCCTTTTTGCATTTGGTGCCGAGATGCACGATGCTGCCCATGCTGTTCACAGGCTATTTGGTTGTCGCTGCATGAAAAAACGCCGACATCCCGCCTCGGGGAGGAGGCGGGAACGCACCGAGTAGACGGAGGGGTGCGGAGCGCGGTCGCGTCTCGACTGACGACGTTGCCCATCGACAACCCTATTGTACTGCATGGCGTGGTTCTTGGTTTATCGTGTCGAACGCTTGTGTTATGCCATTGCCTGTGGTGACGGTGTGCTACACTCTTGCACTGCTGAGTGGGCCAGACGGTCGCGCGATGTGCTGCTTGCAGTACGCGTGAGGAAAGTCCGGGCTCCAGAGGGCGGGATGCCGGCTAACGGCCGGGCGGAGTGATCCGACGGAAAGCGCCGCAGAAAAGAAGACTCCCACCTGCGCCGCAAGGCGTAAAGGGAAAAGCTGAAACGGTGGTGTAAGAGACCACCAGCGTCGTGGTAACACGGCGGCTTGGCAAGCCCCATCCGGAGCAAGCGCGAATAGGAACGCTATGGGCCGGCCCGGTCCGCGTTCGGGTAGCGTGCGTGGAGCTGCACGGTAACGTGCAGACAAGATAAATGACCGTTCACGACAGAACCCGGCTTACAGGCCCACTTGGCAACTATGTTGACGCTGCGACGGCGTCAGCTGGCCGATTTGGCGCTCATTCGTCGGTCGCCGCCATAAGGCGTGCTCCCTCCTCTTTCGGGCCAAATCGACTCAGCTGACGCCGTCTCGCTGTTTTTACCTGGTCATCGGTAGCCTCGTTTCTGTTGCAATCTCGTCTTTCAAGGCACCTTGCTCGCGCTGACGGGTTCTCGCTGTTGGTGACGGTATTATTGGCGTTTCCGTTCTTGTTGGTGAGGTCAACGGTACGGCCTTTGCCGTATTATTGAGGCTGTTTGTTGCTTTGCTTGTTGTTGAGGGGCTTTGTTGGACAGCTATTTAACTTTGCAATCGAATATTGAGGTTTCGGGCGAGTTTGTGGACCGCAAGAGCCGGTTTATTGCCCAGCTGGTCCATATTGAGTCCGAGGATGAGGGGAATGCCTTTATCGAGATGGTTCGCAAGCGTCATTACGACGCTCGGCATAATGTGCCCGCGTGGATTTTGGTCGATGGACGCGAGCGCCAGAGCGATGACGGTGAACCGAGTCGAACCAGCGGCATGCCGACGCTCGAGGTACTGCGCGGCGCGGGGCTCAAAAATGTTTGCTGCGTAGTGACGCGTTATTTTGGTGGCACGCTGTTGGGTCCTGGTGGCTTGGTGCGCGCCTATACTGCGGCGACGCAGGCGGCGGTGGCAGCTGCTCAGGAGGCCGGGCAGATCGTTGAGATGACAAGCGTCGTGTCTGTTGACGTGCACGTGGCCTATCCGCAGTATGACCAGGTGCTTCGTTTGGCGCAGGATTCGGGTGCCAAGGTTTCGGATACCGATTACGCGGATGCCGTGACACTTCATTTGGTGTTTAAGGCGGGGGAGCAGGAGTCATTTTGCGCTAAGATGCGCGAGCTTATGGCGGGGCGCGAGGAGATTGAGGTCGGCCCTCCCGAATTTGCCGAGTTCTAACGGCGACGGCCGGCGTGCTTTTGGATGGATCCCAAGCGCGCCGGCCGTCGTTTTTCTGTTGCTGCCGTTTACTCGGCGAGCTGCTTTAGCACATCGCAGGCGATCGCGACGGCATCGTCGATGCAGCCGGGGCAGCTGCGGAGCGGACCCTTATCCGATCCGATGCCCTTGAGCGTGCCGCAGACGGTCGTCGTGTTCTTCTCGCCAAAACGCTTGGCGATCTCGCGCGACAGCTTGTAGGTCTGGCCCTTGGTCTTGGGGTTTTCCATGCCGTCGCTCATTACAAAGCCCATGATGGCCACGGCGCCCGAGATGGCGCCGCAAGTTTCGGTCATGCCGCCCATGCCGGCGCCAAAGCCCTCGGTGAGGGTAAAAGCGACCTGGGGGTCGAGTCCGACGGCAGGCGCGAGTGTGCAGGCGACGGCCTGGGCGCAGTTAAAGCCACGGGCGTGATATTCGGCAGCTTGAGCCTGACAGGCGGTGATGTCGAGCTGGGCCGTATCGATTTGCTTCATCGTTGTCTCCTTGGTCACGGTGTACCCGCCTATGGTACCCGTGACGGTGCATGTAATCATCGAGAGCTCCATCTATGCCTTATTTTTATCTATCGAACAAATGCCCAAGGCTTGAGATAAATACCCCTGATCAATTTGTCCCATAACCTACCTTGGAGATGGGTTGAGAGGGGTGCAGGGTAGCGGTATCGTGAACCGAATAAAACTAAAACCCAGGCAAGGGAGCTAGATATGAGCGAGCAGACCATCGGTACGACGTGTGTTCAGGGCGGTTATCGCCCGGGCGATGCAGAGCCGCGTCAGGTGCCTATCTACCAGTCAACCACGTGGAAGTACGATACGTCCGAGCACATGGGCAAGCTGTTCGACTTGGAGGAGTCGGGCTACTTCTATAGCCGTCTGCAGAATCCCACGTGCGACCTGGTTGCCGCCAAGATCTGCGAGATGGAGGGCGGTACCGCTGCGATGCTCACGAGCTCGGGCATGGCTGCGAACTTCCTCGCGATCTTTAACGTTGCCGGCGCCGGCGATCACGTGGTCGCGAGCTCTGCCATCTATGGCGGCACGTACAACTTGCTTGCCCACACCATGGGCCGTATGGGGCTGACCTGCACGTTCGTTGCCCCCGACTGCACTGATGAAGAGCTCGAGGCAGCCTTTGAGCCCAATACCAAGCTCGTCTTTGGCGAGACGATCGCCAACCCCGCCCTTGCCGTGCTCGATATTGAGCGCTTTGCCAAGGCCGCGCATGACCACGGCGTGCCGCTGATGGTCGACAACACCTTCCCGACGCCCGTGATGTGCCGTCCCTTTGAGTGGGGCGCCGACATTGTTACGCACTCCACCACCAAGTACATGGATGGACACGCTGCCTATCTGGGTGGCGTGATCGTCGACCACGGCCAGTTTGACTGGATGGCTCATGCGGACAAGTTCCCGGGTCTCACCACGCCCGACGAGAGCTACCACGGCGTGACGTATGCCGAGAAGTTCGGTCGCGAGGGCGCCTTCATTACCAAGGCAACCGCGCAGCTCATGCGCGATCTTGGTCCTATGCAGAACCCGCAGGCGGCGTTCTTCCTGAACAGCTCGCTCGAGAGCCTGCATGTGCGCATGCCGCGTCATTGTGAGAACGGCCTGGCCGTTGCCAAGTTCCTGCAGAGCCATCCCAAGGTGCGCTTCGTGAGCTATCCGGGCCTGGAGGGCGATAAGTACTATGACATCGCTCAGAAGTACATGCCCAACGGTACCTGCGGCGTCGTGAGCTTTGGCTTTAACGGTGGTCGCGCGGCGGCCGAGACCTTTATGAAGAGCCTCAAGCTCGCCCAGATCGCCACACACGTGGCCGACGCCCGCACTTGCTGCCTGCATCCCGCTAATGCCACGCATCGCCAGATGAACGATGAGGAGCTCATCGCCTGTGGCATCTCCGCCGACATGGTGCGCCTGTCGTGCGGTCTCGAGGACACGGCCGATCTGATTGCCGACCTTGAGCAGGCGCTCGAGCAGTGCTAGGCTAGCGTTCGTGCAAGGCGCCGATGCTGGCAGAATGCTTCGGCGACCTTTCGTTCCGATTCCGTAGGCGGGACCCCAATCGCGGCTGTTTGCAGGCGATTGGGGCCCCGTTTTTTGCGTTGTGCCACTCGAAAGGATGGAAATGGAGAAAACTGCAGAGCAGCTGCGCCGCGAGCACATTGCCCTAGAGGGCGACACTCATGGCAAGAACAAATGGGCGATTCTGTTTACCGTGCTCATCATGACGTTTATGGTGTGTCTGGATTCGACCGTCGTGACCGTGGCGCTGCCCGTGATGCAAAAGGAGCTGGGCGTGGGCCTCGATCGCATTCAGCTGGTGAGTTCGGTGTACCTGCTTGCGACATGCGTGGCTATGTTGCCGTTTGGCCGTCTGGGTGACGTGCGCGGCAAGGTGAATGTGTTCCAGCTGGGCGTCATCGTCTTTTCGGTCGGTTCGCTGCTGTGCGGCCTTTCGGCCTCGCTCGAGGTTCTTATTCTGGCGCGCATTGTTCAGGGCGTCGGTTGCGCGGCGGCTATGGCTAACAACATGGGTATCATCACCGAGTCGTTTCCGGCGCGCGAACGAGGCCGTGCCATGGGTATTCTCGCGACCTTCGTGGCCCTCGGCATGATGTGTGGCCCCGTGCTCGGCGGCATGCTGGTGGCAAGCTTTCCCTGGGAGAGCATCTTCCTCATCAACCTGCCTATTGGCGTAATCTCGTTTATCGTGGGGCTCTACACGCTGCCGCATGTTAAGCCGGAGGCCGGCGACCGTCCCATGTCCCTTGCCGAGGCCGCTCGTCGCTGCTTTGCAAATTCGGCCTTTACCATCAACCTTGCCTGCATGCTCATCGTGTTCGTTGGTATAGGCGCATCCGAGTTTATTTTGCCGTTCTATTTTCAGGACGCCCACGGCTTTGGTTCCGACATTTCCGGATTGCTGTTTTTGGCGCTGCCGATGGTGAATGCCTTTATCGGCCCGCTTTCGGGTGCGGTTTCGGACCGTGTTGGCTGCGAGGGTCCCACGGCGGTCGGCCTGGGCGTGTACGTGTGCGGGCTCTTTGCGGTAAGTACGCTCGACGAGCACTCTTCCATCCCTGTGATTGTGTGCTGTGCCGCGTTTATGTCGTGCGGTACGTCGATTTTCCAGAGCCCCAACAACTCGCTGTATATGGGCTCGGCTCCGCGCGAAGCGCTCGGCTTTGCGGGCAGCCTGGGTAGTTTGGCACGCTACGCCGGCATGGCGCTCGGCATTACGGCGGCGTCGCATATCCTGTATGGGCAGATGAGCGTGGCAATGGGCGAGGCCGTGACCAGTTTTGTTGCAGGTCGTCCGGATGTATTCCTATTCGGCTTTCGCTCGGTGTTCTACGTACTCATGGCTGTGGCCGCCGTGGGCTTTGCGCTTGCCATGGTGCGTTTGGTGAAGATGCGCGCCCGCCATTAGCGTGTTGGGAGGCTGTCTGCCACGATTCGCGCCGTCCCAAAAAGACTGGTTTGTGGTGCGATGCTGCTTGTGGGGCGGGCGGGGGTCGGTCCGTGGTAGACTATCGAACAACGTTTATTAATCGCGCGGTATCGTTGCCGCGAGAAGGGGTTGCGCCATGCAGGAGCTTGAGGATCGTATTCGCCATGACGGCATCGTAAAGGCCGGTAACGTCCTTAAGGTTGATGCCTTCCTCAACCACCAGTGCGACGTTGAGCTGTTTGACCACATGGGTGCCGAGTGGGCCCGTCTGTTCGAGGGTGTCGAGATCAACAAGATCCTGACGATTGAGGCTTCGGGCATTGGCATGGCTTGCATCGCGGCTCAGCATTTTGGCGGCGTGCCGGTGGTCTTTGCCAAGAAGGCGCAGTCCATCAACCTTGACGGCGAGCAGTATGCCACGACCATCTACTCCTTTACCAAACAGAAGGAGTACCCGGTCATCGTTGGCAAGCGTTTCCTGTCCGAGGGCGACAAGGTCCTGATCATCGACGACTTTTTGGCCAACGGCTGCGCGCTCGAGGGTCTTATCAAGATCTGCGAGGCTGCGGGTGCCGAGGTGTCCGGTATTGGCATTGCAGTGGAGAAGGGCTTCCAGGGCGGTGGCGATAAGCTCCGCGAGCGCGGCTTCCGCGTCGAGAGCCTGGCCCGTATCGCCGATATGGACTGCGAGACCGGCGAGATCACCTTCGCCTAAGCGTGCAACACAAGCGATTGGTATGCGATGTGACAAAGGGACTGTCCCTTTGTCACATTTTTTGTATGAGGGGAGGTGTTGATATGGATGAGAACAAGATGGGATGGCGTGAGTATGCGCACTATGCCGAGATGTCGGTCGAGGAGTTGGCACGCGATTGCGAGGTGCAGGTGTTTCGCGCGACGGGCCCGGGCGGACAGGGCGTGAACACGACGGACTCGGCGGTGCGCATGAAACATATCCCTTCGGGGATTGTCGTGACGGCGCGCGAGAGCCGTAGTCAGTTCCAGAATCGTGCGAGCTGTCTGCGTAAGCTGAGGGTAGAGCTTGAGCGTCGCGGGCGCCCGCCGCGCCGTCGCGTCAAGACCAAAGTGCCACAGCGATCGCGCCAGCGCAGGCTCAATGACAAGCACTTCAACGCCATTAAAAAGGTCAACCGTCGCAAACCGGGCAGCGACGAATGATCTCTTCATAAGTTGCGGTGAAATAGGGACTGTTTTGCGGCTTTAGCTGCATAAACAGTCCCTATTTCACCGCAACTTAGGGATGGCTAGTGGGTGGGGTGCCAGACCTCGAGGACGGCGGGAAGGATGTCCACGTCGATGCGCGAGGCGACGATGGGCTCGCCGTCGGCCTGGATGGGGTAGTCGGGCTCCTCAAAGGTAAGCTCGGCATGGCGACAGCGGCGCATGCGAACCGGTGGCAGCTTGGTGTGGTGGCCATCTTTGGCCGAAAGGAACATGGGAAGCGCGACCGCGCGCGGAACGGGGCCGCAGGCGTAGCAGACGTCGAATATACCGTCACAGGGGTCGGCATCGGGGCAGATGCGATAGCCCGAGCCATACGTGGGGCCCAGCTGAATCGCCATGATGATCGCCCTCACGCGCTCGGCGGGCGCGCCGTCAAAGCTGACTGTCATGGGGTAGTTGCGATAGCGTAGGCCAAACTGCTCAAGTCCCGAGAGGGTGTAGAGCGGCGCGCCCGTCAAGCCGGTCTTTTTGCGCAGCTCGGTGGTGCCAAGGCCGATGGCGGCATCGATGCCGATCGAAAGCGTCTGGTCGTAGTACTCAACGGCAGCATCGCCGCTGCCGCTCGCAGGGCTCCACGAGCGAATGCGCCCGATGTCCTGACGCTGCAGCTCGCAGGTGAGCAGCGCGCCAAAATCCTTGCCGGAGAAATCTTCGATACCGAGCGTTTGGGCAAAATCGTTGCCGGAACCCACGGGTAGGATGGCAAGAGCAGGGCGGGCGTCTTCCTTTTGCGTCATAAGCCCGTTGACGACCTCGTGAATCACGCCGTCGCCACCGAGTGCGATGACAGTGCGGTAGCCCGTTGCCTGGGCGGCCAGCTCCTTGGCATGCCCCATGCGCTCGGTCAGCACCAAGTCAAACTGGGATGCGCGCGCGGTCATATCCAAAAAGCGTTGCAGGCGCTCGGCAACCTCATGCGCGGCGCCCGACTGGGCGGCAGGATTGGCGATGATGAGCGTGCGACCAAAATCAGTTGCGTGCATGGGGCGACTCCTGGCGTGTGGCATGACGGTGCGGTCGCACTCAGGTCGAATTGCCCCTGATTGTGGCTGCACGGCGATTATTGCATCTACTCTATCAGGTCGTTGTGGCGCTCGATAGCATCCGCTACCGTACCGCCCTCATCCACGATAAGCGAACGGCGCTTGGGAGAGATGATGCGCTGGGCGGGGTACACGCCGCGGTGTCCGCCGGTTAGGTAGCTGATAAAGGCCACGATGACAAAGAACCCGGCGGCCGTGCCGTGGAACAGGTCGATGGCCATCATACAGGTGGTGATGGGCACGTTGAGGCCGGCACAGAAGACGCCGAGCATGCCGAGAGCCGCCAGAAAACTGGGGTCGAGCCCGGTGAGGCAACCGATCCATCCGCCGAGCGCCGCTCCGATGCCAAACAGGGGCGTGACCTCGCCGCCTTGGAAGCCCGCGCCCAGGGTAAGCGCTGTGACGACCAACTTGATGGCTGCGTCCGCCAGGGTGGTGTTGCCTGCAAATCCGGCGCCGGAAAGCCACGTGGAAAGGCCGGCGTAGTTCCAGGAGTCGAGGAGGGCATAGGCGGCCAAAACCACGAGTGCGCCTATAAGTGCGCGAACGAGGTAATTGGTGATAAAGCGACCGTACAGGCTCTTGACGGTTCGAACCGACCAGGCAAAGAGGCGTGCCGTCAGACCGAAGATAATGGCGCTGATAACAACGATGACGACCGTTTTGGGCGTCATGGCGGGAACGCTGGCGATGACATTCGCCTCGTACTCGGTTCCCAAGGCAAGCGACGTAAAGTAGCCGGTAAACGAGGCGACCAGGCAGTAGATGCCCGCAGTGTAGTCGATCTTGCCGATAAAGCACATCTCCATGCCAAAGAAAGCTCCGGCAAGGGGCGAACCGAATACGGCGCCAAAGGCCGACGAGATGCCGGCGAGCATGAGGTCGTGGTGGTCATGCTTTTTGAGGTGGGCGAGGCTCGAGATGTTGCTGGCGATGGTGCCGCCAATCTGCACCGCAGCTCCCTCGCGACCGGCCGATCCGCCCGTGAGGTGCGTGAGCGTGGAGCATACGAAGGTGAGGACGGCCATGCGCATATGGATGAGGCGTGTGCCCAGAGCGGAGTCGATGACCAGGTTGTTGCCACGCTTGGCGGCAAGACCGTGGTTTTTGTACACCCATGCGGTGGCAACGCCCACAACGGGAAGCAAGGCGTAGACCCACACATGGTGCTCGCGATAGTCGGTCGCGATATTCAACGAGGCCAAAAACGCCCAAGCGGCAACGCCCATGGCGAGCGAGACGATGACGACGAGTACGAGCAACTTGGCGCTCGCGAGTAGGTTGCGGGCGTTGCGGCGCGTGTCGGCAGCCAAGAGATGCTCGGAGCGGGTAAGTTGATGCCTGCCTGCCGTGATGACGTCGTTCAGGGAGAAAAAGCCGCCGTCGTCGAGCGGCTGGGGATGGTCTTGCGCCTCGTTTGCGCTTTCGGGTTTGTCGTTATGAGTCATACGTTCCTCTTTTAGGTTGCAACACGAGCATTATAGAACGTGCCAAACGTGACAAACCGGCTGGTTGGTTTTCGGTTCTGTTTCGCGGCTTGCGGCCGACAGATGTATTCGAGAACGTGGGTCGTGTCGCTGTCGTGCGGCGGGGGATTATACTGAGACAAGCATAAAGAATCGGCGCTCCTGTTGTGCGCCGTGGCATTAAGAGGTGCATATGGCAGAGAAACTCATTCCGCTGGAGGACGCGCAGTCGATTGTTCTGTCGCACGTTGCTCCGACCGATCTCGTCGAGATTCCCGTGTGGCAGGCCGCCGGTCTTCCCTTGGCCGAGGACGCGGTGGCCGATATCGATATCTCGCCGTTTGCCAACAGCGCTATGGACGGATATGCCGTGCGCTCGGCGGACTTGGCGCAGGCGTCTGGCGAGACGCCGGTGACGCTCGACGTTATTGGGCACGAGGCCGCGGGCCATGTGTTTGAGGGCACAATCGGTGCGGGCGAGACGGTCCGCATCATGACGGGCGCGCCGGTGCCCGAGGGCGCCGATGCCGTAGTGAAGTACGAGATCGTCGATGTGCTCGACGGTGACGGCAACGAGGGCTCGCGTGTGAGGTTCTCGGCGCCTGCCAAGGTGGGGGAGAACGTTCGCTCTGCCGCCGAGGAGGCCCATGCCGGCGATATCGTGATGCGCGCCAGCGAGGTTGTGGCCTCGGCCGGCGCCGGCTTACTGGCAAGCGCCGGTTACGCGAGCCTGAAGGTGCACGCTGCCCCGCGTGTGGGCATTATCTCGCTGGGGACGGAACTGGTCGCGCCGAGTGAGCTGCCGGCGCGCGGGCAGATTCGCGACTCCAACTCGTCGGCGTTGATGGCCGAGGCGCTCGATGCCGGCGCCGAGCCCGTGTTCTACGGCATTGCGCCCGACGATGAGCAGGCGATTGCCGAGCTGGTACATCGTGCCGTGCAGGAGTGCGATTTTGTCATTACGAGCGGTGGCGCCTCGGCGGGCGACTACGACTACGTGACGGCACTGGTTAAGCGCGAGGGCGAGGTGCTGTTTGACCGCATCTCGATGCGTCCGGGCAAGGCCATCACGTTTGGCCTGCTCGGAGGTAAGCCCTACCTGGGGCTTTCAGGTAATCCGGCCGCGGCGTATGTGGGCTTTGAGATGCTTGCCCGTCCGGCGATCCGCAAGATGCGCGGCTTTGCCGAGGGTGCGCGTTCCGTGCAGCAGGCGACGCTCACGCACGGCGTGAAAAAGCGACAGCCCCGCCGCTTCTTCGATCGCGCCACGGTTTTGCGCGACCCCGAGACCGGTGAGCTGTTGGTGACCGAGGCCAAGTCGCAGAATTCGGCGCTGCTTGGCACGATGCAGCGGGCCAACTGCCTACTGCGTATTGACGAAGGACCGTGCGAGCTCAAGGCGGGAGATGCCGTGGACGTTGTTCGCGTTGACCTGCCCGAGGGAACGGCGCTATAGGAGGAACGCTATGGAGTTGAAGATTTCGATCGTGACGTGCTCGGACACACGCGATCTTGCCCAGGACGAGGCTGGAGCCGCACTCGAGGATCTTATCGAGGCACAGGGCTGGACGGTCGCCTCACATGTGGTCGTGCGCGACGACGTCAGCGAGATCGGTGATGCCATTGCGGAAGCCGCCGATGAGTGCCACGCCAATGTCGTGCTTACCTGCGGCGGCACGGGGCTTTCGATGCGCGATGTGACGCCCGAGGCGACGCGTGCCGTCTGCGACCGTGATGTGCCGGGTATTGCCGAGGCAATCCGTGCGTACTCGATGACCAAGACGCGCCGCGCTATGCTCTCACGCGCTATTTGCATGCAACGAGGTCATACACTTGTCGTAAACTTTCCCGGTTCTACGAAGGCTGCCCGCGAAAGCTGGGAGGCCATAGCGGACCAGCTGGAGCATGCGGCTCAGATGACAGCGGGCGGCGGACATACCAACTAAGCGGTTTACCTGCGGCGGGGCGACCTGAACGGCTGCTCCGCCTTTGTTTTCCGCCGAAGCGACGCCAAGGTGCACGGCAACACGAAACTATATTCTCTGGAGAGAATAATTTCTCATAATCATTATTCGCAACAAAGTATAATCTGATTGCAGACTAAAGCCCGCGGTGGGGTGCCCGGGCACAAGGTCCGAAAGGGTTGAATATGTTCGATATGGTTTCACGCCGCGGATTCGTCTCACTTTCTGCTGTCGCCGCTGCCGGCCTTGGTCTTGCCGGTTGCTCGGGCAGCAAGACGTCCGAGCCGGCGGGATCCGATGCCGGCTCCGCCAAGGCCTCTTCCAAGAAGGAAACCGTCGAGCTGCAGGTCTTTGCCGCCAACTCCCTCGAGAAGGCCCTTCCCGAGGTCCAGGAGCTCTACACCGACCAGACCGGCACCACCTTTGCCGATACGCAGTTTAAGGCCTCCGGCGACCTCGTTGAGCAGATGAAGGCCGGCGCCACGGTCGACGTGCTCATCACCGCTTCCAAGGGCACCATGGATGACGCTGAGACCGCCGAGCTCGTCGACGCCGACACGCGTGAGGACATGTTCGTCAACGACCTCGTGATCATTCGCGCCGAGGGCTCCGACACCAAGGTCGAGGCCATCGCCGACGTCGCGAATCTGGACGGCAAGATCGCCATCGGCGACGCCAAGACCGTTCCCGCCGGAAAGTACGCCAACCAGGCTCTGGCCTCCGTGGGCCTCTATACCGGCACCGAGGGCGACGACGGCGAGTATGCTCCCGAGATCGCCGACAAGGTCGCACTGGCCGACAAAGTTGGTACCGCCGCCGCCTATGTGTCCACAGGCGACTGCGTGGCTGGATTTGTCTACAGCTCCGATATCTTCCGCTACGACGGCATCGAGGAGGCCTTCGTGTGTCCCGAGGACTCGCACAAGCCCATCGTGTATCCGGGCGCTGTCGCCGAGAGCTCCGAGCATGCCGACGAAGCCAAGGCGTTCATCGACTTCTGTCTGACCAACAAAAAGGCCCAGAAGATTTGGGCCAAGTACGGCTTTGAGCTTTCCGCGTAGTGCGGCTTGGCGCGATAATTCCATCGTTTTGTGTTTCACTCCGTCCTTGTATTCGCTTGGAGCTTTTCGTGCTTAATAGATTCCGCATGCTTGTCGCCTGTGCTTTGACCTTCGCGCTTTGCTGGGTGCCGGGATTTGCGTTTGCTGGGGACGCTGAGGACGGGGTCCAGGTTGCTGCGACCGCCCATGGGCTTTCCTATGGGATCGAGGGTTTTGAGCGGTTGGCCAAGGGGACCGCTCGTGCCATGGAGGGTCAGCCTGAGGGCTACCGGTTTCCCGTTGACGAGGACGTGGACCTTGTAGTGGTGCCTGCTGCCGATCGCGTTGTGGCGTGGATATCGCCCAAGGCGGTCGAGAAGTATGGATTGGATCCGCAGGACAACGAGTGCGTATCGGGTCTCAAGGCCCTCGTCTGTAAGCTCGACAGCGCAAACTGCATGGGAGGTGCGCAGCTGGGGGACGTGGATCTTCCTTGGTATGTCACGGCGGAAACAACGTTTGATGTCGGCGGGTATACCTATGGCTTTGACGAGCGCGGTGCGGATGGGGACCGCTATGTGGTGATTGCATCAGCCCCGGGTGATGCCAAGGGCGGCGCGCGTTGGCTTGATAGCGCTCAAATGGTAGAAGCATCGTCTGTCGTATTGCGGGATGAGCAGGGGCCCTGGACCTCTCTGACCTCCTTTTTGGGCGACATCGACTATCGCCCGTTTTGGGTGTCCATAAAAACGAGCGGCCTTGCCCTGCTGATCTCCTTTGCGCTGGGCCTGTTCGCCGCGTGGAAGACTATGGGTACCTCGAGTCGCATCAAGGGCCTGCTCGACTCGGTCTTTACCATCCCTATGGTGCTGCCGCCCACGGTCTGCGGCTTTTTGCTGCTTATGCTGTTTGGTCGCTCGACCAGCGTTGGCCAGTGGCTGATCGCGCACGGCGTCTCGATCGTCTTTACGTGGCCGGCGGCGGTGATCTCTGCCGTGGTGGTGTCGTTTCCCCTGGTCTACCGTACGGCGCTCGGTGCCTTCGAGAGTCTCGACACGCAGATGCTCGATGCGGCGCGCACGCTGGGCTGGTCCGAGCGTCGCATCTTTACCAAGCTCATGATGCCGCTCGGCTGGCCTTCGATTGCCGCCGGCACGGTGCTCGCGTTTGCCCGCGCGATGGGCGAGTTTGGCTGCACCCTGTTCTTTGCGGGCAACTACGCCGGTATTACGCAGACCATTCCCATCGCCATCTACTTTGAATGGATGGGCGGCAACACGTCGGTGGCCTTCTTTTGGGTCGCCGTCGTGATCGTGTTTAGCTTTCTGGTCATCCTGTTCATCAACATGTACACCGCGCATTCGCAAAAGTATCGCGAGCGGGGCCTTTCCCGTGCTGAGCGCAAACGGGCCAAAGATCTCGCTGGACAGGGCGATTCGCTCGACCCGGCGGGCGGCGATGCCTTGCGTATCGATCGCGAGGCGCTGGCCGAGCTCATGCGCGATGATACGGTGCCGCAGGGAGGTCGATAGGCCATGTCACTCGTTCTGGATATTAAAAAGCGCTATCCGGAGTTTATGCTCGATATGCAGCTTGAGGCCGGCGAGGAGCGTGTGGCGCTGCTTGGTGCCTCGGGCTGCGGCAAGAGCTGCACGCTGCGCTGCATTGCCGGTGTGGAGACGCCCGACGAGGGCAAGATCGTCGTCAACGGCGTAACCTTTTTTGACTCGGCGGCGGGCATCAACCTGTCGCCTCAGGAGCGCAAATGTGCCCTGCTGTTCCAAAACTATCAGCTGTTTCCCAACATGACGGTGGCCGATAACGTATGTGCCGGCGTAAAGGACGCGGGCGACGCCGCGGCGCGTAAAAAACTTGCCGAGCGCTACCTGGGCATCTTTGGCCTAGCCGATTTTGCCGACCGCTATCCCGCGCGCCTCTCGGGCGGTCAGCAGCAACGTGTGGCGCTTGCCCGTATGGTGGCGGCTCACCCGGGCATCTTTATGTTCGACGAGCCCATGAGCGCACTCGATTCCTATCTTAAGAGCGCCCTCGAACAGAACATGCTCGACCTGTTCGATGTATGCAACCGCACCGTGCTCTACGTGAGCCACGATATTGACGAGGCATGCCGCCTGTGCGAGCGCATTTGCGTGATGCATAACGGACATGTCGAGGAGATCGGCTCCGTCGATGATGTGGTCCGTCGTCCGCAAACGCTGGCGGCGCTGCGCCTGACGGGCTGCAAGAACACAAGTCGGGCGCGCAAGATCGGGTCTCAGGAAGTTGAAGCCCTGGACTGGGGCATGACCTTTAACGTGGGTCGCGCGGTTCCCGATACTGTGGCGTACCTGGGCGTTCGCGCAAGCTATTTCCATGTTGATAATCGCGTTGAGCGGGGCCGTAACAGCTACGATTTGCATGTGGCCCGTGTGAGCGATTCGCGCTTTGAGCGGCTGGTATTGCTGGACGTGCCGCGCGCTGATGCGCCCACGCGTCTGCAGTGGAAGGTCAACAAGGTGGGCGTGCCTGTCGACGAGCTGCCGCAAGCAGGCGAGAACCTGCGCATGCACTTCGATGCGAGTAGGATCCATTTGGTTTGTCGATAGCGCCGGGTAATGCCGTCGGGGATATAGGCCTCGGCGGCTTTGTCTTGCCGTTCGCCGAATGAAGGATGACAAACTCTTATCAATAAAGATAATTATTTATTAAACTACGGCACGCGACGCTGTCGTACGAATGTCAACGGTGTTCGCATGGTCGACGACCGTTGATATAGTTGACCTCAACTTGTAAAGGAGGGTGCGCACATGCCGCAGACGACATACATTCGCCGCGTTGCCGCGCGCGCCCTGTATATGGCTCGGAGCCGCATATGAGCAGGTATGTTCACGGCTCCGGGAGAGACGACGCACAACTAAATAATCAGCTGCAAAGCGGGTTCCCCAAAATTCCGGGTTTGAGCGCGGCTGGGTTTTCGCCACCCACCGTGCAGCAATACCGTAGCTATTCATTTTTGGTTCGAGAGGGGAACCGCCATGGCTGAAGAATTTGATTTCCATCCGATGTGGGAGAGCCTCGGCATGAATCTTGCCGACCACGACATGCTGCTGGACGCCGTGGGCCAGATGTACGGCGATATGTTCCTGACGCAGAACAATCGCCCCAAGTCAACGTCCTACCTGGATTTTGTCGCCACCAACATCCACAGCGGCCGTATTAAGGAGATGCTCGACAAGAAGGAGGCCGGCGAGGCCACCAAGATCGTCGGTTCGTTCTGTGTGTACGTGCCCGAGGAGATCGTGCTTGCCTGCGACGGCATCCCCGTGGGCCTGTGCTCGGGTGCCGACTGGGCAACCGACAAAGTCGAGGAGCACTTGCCGCGCAACACTTGCCCGCTCATCAAGAGCTTTGCCGGCTTTAAGCTGGGCGAGGTCTGCCCCTACATCGAGTCGAGCGACTTGGTAGTCGGCGAGAACACCTGCGATGGCAAGAAGAAGGCCTACGAGTTCTTTGCCACGCAAAAGAACATGTACGTCATGGATATCCCCAACGTGCACGACGAGTCGACGCTCGTGACCTGGAAGGCCGAGGTTAAAAAGCTTGCCGCCAAGATCGAGGAAGAGTGCGGCGTCAAGATTACGCCCGAGCGCCTGAAGGCTGCCATCCACGCCGTCAACGAGAAGCGTCGCGCCCTGCAGCGTCTGGCTGCCACGCGCGCTGCCGATCCGGCGCCCATCAGCGGTCTCGACAGCCTGCTGACCGTTCAGGCCGCCTTTATGGACGACACGCCGCGTCTGACCGGAGCCATCAACGAGATGGCCGCCGAGTGCGAGCAGCGTGTCGAGGCCGGCGAGGGCGTGGCGCCCAAGGGGACCAAGCGCATCCTGTACACCGGCACGCCCATGGCCGTGCCCAACTGGAAGTTGTTCAACCTCATCGAGAAGGCCGGCGGCGTCGTGGTGGGTGAGGAATCCTGCACGGGTTCGCGCTACTACAAGGACCTGGTCGACGAGTCCGGCGAGACGGTCGACGAGATGCTCGACGCCATCGCCGAGCGCTACTTTAAGATCAACTGCGCCGTCTTTACGCCCAACGACCAGCGTATGAAGGACATTGTCCAGATGGCCAAGGACCTGCATGCCGACGGCATCGTCGACGTGGCCCTGCAGTTCTGCACGCTCTATGAGATGGAGTCGTTTGCCGTGGAGAAGGCCGCCGAGGAGGCGGGCATCCCGTTTATGCACATCACGACCGACTACGCCGGCGAGGATGCCGGTCAGCTCCAGACCCGTATTGAGGCGTTCCTGGAAACCATTTAGGTTTAGGCCCTACCCACCTTCGTGGTAGGACTTCGAACTGTGTTGTCCTGAGCCGACGGGTGCCCGGATGTGCCGCAGGGTGCCTTTCGGCTGAGCATAGTTTTCTGCACGTTTGTTCAACAAGAGAGGATTTCGATGAACAACGACCTTTTCAAGGCGGGCATCTCCCGTCGCAGCTTTCTGACCGGCGCCGGAGCCCTAGGCGTGCTGGCGGGACTGGGCCTTACGGGCTGCGGCGGCTCCAATTCTGCGAGCGGCAGCTCCGCGGGTAACGCGAGCGCGACCGATGGTCTCGTGATTCCCGTCTCCGCCACGGTGACCTCGCTCAACCGCGATCTTGAGAGCATGGCCGAGGGCTTCCTAGAGCTCAAGGGCTTTACCACCGAGCTCTATGTCGTCGATAACGGCGACACGCGCTACTACCTTGCCGAGAGCTGTGACACTGACGACGGACAGACCTACACGCTCAAGCTGCGTGACGGCCTCAAATGGCATGATGGCGAGGCCATCACCGCCGACGACGTGATCTTCACGCTCGACTGCAACGCCGAGACCGACAACGGTGCCGGCTACACCAACTGCGTCTTTGTGGGCGAGGATCCTGTTACCTACGAGAAGGTCGACGACCTGACCGTCAAGATCACCCTTCCCGTGGTCTCCGCCTCATACTTTGAGATTCTGGGCCAGCTGGTGCTGATCCCCAAGCACGCCTTTGACGGCAACACCGATATCAAGTCCGCCAAGGCTAACCTCACCGATATAGGCTCCGGCCCCTACAAGCTCAAGGAGTTCAAGGACGGCGAGTCACTCGTTCTCGAGGCCTTCGAGGATTACTACAAGGGCGCCCCGAGCATCAAGACGCTCACCTTCAAGGTGATCGGCGATGCTAGCGCTCAGCAGGTCGCCTTCAAAAACGGCGAAGTCAACTTGCTGCCCGTTACCACCGAGACGGTGGCCAAGGAGTACCGCGACAGCAGCGATGTGACGCTCACCTCCATCCCCGAGGGCCGCGTCAACTACCTTGCCTGGAACAAGTACTGCGAGACCTGGAGCGATAAGGACGCCGTGGCGGCCGTCTTTGCCGCGCTCGACGTTCAGGAGATCGTCGACACGGTTTACGGCGAGAACCTCGCCGTGGTGGCCAACTCCATCTTTTCCAACCGCACGCTCTACCACAGCGATTCCGTCAAGGCGTATAAACAGGACGTGGACAAGGCCAAGAAGCTCGCCGAGAGCTCCGGTCTTGCGGGGAAGACCGTCAAGCTCTACTTCAACGCCGACCGTGCCTACATGAAGGAGACCGCTCAGGTTATCCAGCAGCAGCTCAAGACCATCGACGTGACGGTCGACGTCCAAGGCGTGGAGTCCAACGGCTTCTTCGACATCGTCTTTACCGATCAGGCCGACTATGAGCTCTATCTCAACGGCTACGCCTCCGCGGGCGATCCCGACGACGTGGTCGTTGGCATGTACGACGGCACCTGGGGCATCAACGTGGATGCCCCGCAGGAGGTCCTCGACCTCTTTATCCAGGGTCGCGGTACCGTTGACGAGAAGCAGCGTGAGGAGACCTACGCCGACCTTCAGCAGAAGGCCCACGATGCCAACCTCGTTTTCCCGATCGCCTACCCCAACTACTGCTTTGCCGCGCCTTCCAACCTCAAGGGCGTCGATACGTGCCAGACCACGCCGATCTTCGAGGACTACACCGAGATCAAGTTCGATTAGCCTCATATGGTTGCGGCCCACATAGGGCTCGATGGGGGCGCGGGCGCCGTTTGCCGTCCGTGCCCCTTGCGCATGAAAGGAACCCATGAGATCGTATCTGCTCAAACGCCTCTCCCAGACAGCGCTCGTCTTTGTCTTGGTGTCGATGTTCGCCTTCTCGATCGTCTACTTTGCACCGGGCGACCCGCTCTACCTTTACACGTCCCCCTCGGTCTCATCGCATAAGCTCTCCGATGAGCAGTTGGAGTCGATGAGGGACTCGTTGGGTCTCTCGGGCAATATCGCCGAGCGTTATGTGAGCTGGGCGGGAAAGATGCTCCAGGGCGATTGGGGTCTCTCCACGAGCAACCATCAGCCCGTCAAGGACCAGATCCTGAGCAGGCTGCCCAACACCGTGGGGCTCATGGGTGCCGCGCTCGTTCTCTCGGTGGCTCTCGCGATTCCGTTGGGTCTGCTCGCGGGCTATTTTAGAAACCGGCTGCCCGATAACGTGATCAGCCTTTTGACCTATATCGGCATCTCGGTGCCCCCGTTTTGGTTTGGCATCATGCTGATCATCCTGTTCGCGCTTGTGCTGGGCGTGCTGCCGAGCTCGGGCATGCGCACCATCGGCGTCAACGACCCCGTCGATGTGGCGCGCCACGCTATCCTTCCCGTGATCGTGCTCTCGGTGGGAAACACAGCCACCTTTGTGCGCTACCTCCGTGCGGGCGTGATCTCGCAGATGCGCGAGGAGTACGTCACCGTTGCCGTGGCCCAGGGAACCTCGCGCCGCCGTGTGCTCACGCACCATGTGCTGCGCAACTCGATCCTGCCGCTCATCACCATGGTGGGTATGAACTTTGGCACGCTCGTCACGGGCTCGTTTATCGTGGAGAGCGTATTTGGCTGGCCCGGGCTGGGCGTGCTCTGCATGGATGCCGTCAACAACCGCGACTACACCATGATCATGGGCATCACGATGCTCGCCTCGTGCCTCCTTTTGATCGGAAACCTGCTTGCTGACGTTCTCTACGCCGTTGTCGATCCGCGCATTCGCCTGGACGGAGGTTCCGATGAATAGGGCCGGACTCTTCAAGCACATGGCCAAGAACCGCTTGGCCCCGGTTTGCGCCGTCATCCTCTGCGTGATCGTGTTGGGCGCGCTGCTGGCACCGCTCTCTCCCTACGATCCCGACGCGCTCTCGCCCGACAAGCTGATGGGCCCCTGCGCCGAGCATCTGCTGGGAACCGATGACCTGGGTCGCGATACGTTTACCCGCGCCCTGTACGGCGGGCGTGTGTCGCTTTTGGTGGGCTTTGCCGCCATGGCCGTGGCCGTGGTGATCGGGTGCCTGGTGGGATCTGTTGCCGGGTACGCGGGCGGAAAGGTCGATGCGGTGCTGATGCGCATCGTCGACGTGTTCCTCTCGGTTCCCAGCCTGCTGTTTATCATCGTGGTCTACGCCTTTGCGCCGCGCAACCTCGTGACGCTGGTGTTTATGCTCGCCTTTTTCTCGTGGACCTCGGTTGCGCGCGTTACCCGCGCGCAGACGCTCACGCTCAAGCAGCGCGACTTCGTGGATGCCGCGCGAGCACTCGGTGCGGGGCATGCGCGCATCATCCTGCGCTACATCATGCCCAACCTGTTGCCTCAGGTGATCGTTGCCGCGAGCCTTGCGGTGGCTAACGCGATCCTCGATGAGAGCGCGCTCTCGTTTTTGGGCTATGGTGTTCAGCTGCCCATGGCTTCGTGGGGCTCCATGCTCCAGGGGGCTCAGCAGTACATTCTCTACAGTCCCGTGCTCGCGCTCGTGCCGGGGCTCTTTATCTTGCTTACGGTGCTCTGCTTCAACGTGTTGGGAGACACGCTCCAGCAGGCGCTCGATCCAAGGCAGCTCTAATCGCTCTTCGCGAGTCCAGGGCTAAGTCATTTTAGATTTTCAAAGAGGGGAGAATCACATGGAGGAAATCGAACAAATGCCGTTGCCGTCCACGTTTGAGGAGTTCAACGAGCAACGCAAGGCGGCGTTTATTCGCGTCAAGGATTACAAGCAGGCGGGTAATCGCCTGGTCGGCTTTTTGTGCAGCTATACGCCGCTCGAGATTATCGATGCCGCGGGGGCTGCGAGCGTGGCTCTGTGCGGTACGTCCGACGAGGTAATTCCCGAGGCCGAGAAGGTGCTGCCGGCAAATCTGTGTCCGCTCATCAAATCGACGTACGGCTTTGCCTACTCGCAAAAATGCCCGTTTACGTACTTTAGCGACATGATCATCGGTGAGACCACCTGCGACGGCAAGAAGAAGATGTACGAGCTGCTCAACGAGCTCAAGCGCACGCACATTCTGCATCTTCCGCAGGGTCGCGATCGCGCCTACGAGCGTGAAGGCTGGTACGAGGAGTGTCGTCTGCTCAAGGAGGAGCTCGAGAACTTCTACGGCATCACGATTACCGACGACGACCTGCGCGCTGCCGTCCGTCGTCGCAACCGCTTGCGCGCGGCCCAGCTCGAGATGTTTGCGCTGCAGGCCAACCAGCCGGCGGCCATGAGCGG
>URHQ01000012.1 GCA_900547655.1 uncultured Collinsella sp. | reverse complement strand
CCGGCGGCCTCGAGCGCCTCGAGGAACGCCGCGGGCGCGTCGGCGTCGATGGCGACGTTGCCGCGCCCGCGGCACCACTCGGCCGCCGACGGCACGCTCGCCGTGAGCACGCCCCACTCGGCCATGTAACCATCGGAGCGCGGGTCCGTGGCGTCAAGGAGAAGGACGGCCAGGCCGCCGCCCGCGTACTCCCCGGCCACGAGGGCGAGGCGGGCCGCCTCGCCCATGGAGTCGAACTCGACCGTGACCATGTGTCTACCTCCTCCTGACGGCGCTGAGCGGCCTCGGGGAGAAGTGCTCGTCTCGCTCGACGGCGGCGAACCCCATCTGGCGGTTCAGCTCGGCCATCTCCTTGAGACTGAAATAACCCAGCTCGTCGTCGTAGCCCTCGACGAGGCCGAACGCCTCGTCCGTGCCATCGAACTCGAGCAGCCACCAGTCCCATCCGTTCACGCAGGAGAAGTAGTGAACGTAGACCATGGGGTCCTCCGCCCCGTCCTGCTCGTAGAGCCTCGGCACCGTCTTGGCGATTTCCCTCGTCATCAGCTGCTGCATCTTTCCCTCCGTTCCGGGCACGTGGCCCTCAACATCTCGCCCCTGCGGGCAAAGCCGAATGGCGACGCCGCGCGTCGTCGTCGGCTTTGCTCCCTGCAAAGCCGCACCGGAGCGAAGACGGGTCAAGGGAGGTCCATGACGACCTCCACCAACCGGAGCGGAGCGGAGGTTTGTGCGGGGTCTCATGGGCCCCCTTGACGCGGCGTAGCGGAGGTGCCACCCGGCCGCGGAGCCGTGGCCGATTCACGGCGGACGCCAGCAGCCCACGCTCAACATCGATACCATTTGAACCGCTATTCACTTTTCGAGAGGTGCCATATGGAACTCGAGGACATCGTCTACGAGCTCACCTGCCTTCACGAGTCGATGCTCTTTTGCTGCGAGGACCGGTCCGGCAAGGAGGACCCGGTCTTCGCGCATTATTGCATGGCGCTGGGAAGGATCGTCAGGGACCTCGATGAGGTCGAGCGGCGCATCCGGACCGAAACGGCCAGCGCCGAATCCCGTCAATAGAAAACGCCCCGGCAATTTACTGCCGGGGCGTTTTTTAGAGCCCGATCGCCGCGATTACCTTTTTCATCTCGATGGCCCATCCGAGCTGTTCCTCGATGTACCCCGGCCATGCGTCCTGGTGGCCCTTGATGGGGTGGCCCGCCTTGTAGAAGCGCAGCCCCGATGCCTTTTTCGCATCGAAGGTCACCGCCGTCAGCCCGAGGTGCTCCTCGAAGACCCCGCCGTTGGCGATGGCGCGGTGCCCGATCTCCTTGTCGTCGTCCACGTACAGCTCGATGCCCGTGCGGCCCTTTTGCGTATCGATGAGCAGGGCGAGATGGTATGCCGAGACCCCCAGGCGAAGCGTCGACCAATGGTCCTTGCTGGGCTTCTGCGGGCTGAACTCCTTGAGGAACTCCGGATGGCCGCCCGCCACCTCGCGGTAGGCCGTCCAGTACGCCAGCTTGACCTTCTCGGTCTCGCTGAGCCCCTCGGAGAGCTTCACGGTCTTGGTCCACTCGTTCGGCTGCTCGACCACGCCGAAGCGCGGGGCGGGCAGGGAGTCCCCGATCCTCCAGAGCTCGACCTCGACCAGGAAGAACCCGAAGTCGCTGTCGGTGTGCTGGTTGAGCCACTCGATGGCCTGGCGGTGCTCGTCGCGGGCGCGCGCCACGACCCAGATGACGACCTCGGCGCCCTTGCCGGCGGCATACGTGATCACCTTGCCGAGGTGGTCGTGGTTGGTGTCCTCGAGCTGGTTCTCGATAATCACCTTGCGGCCCGTACCGGACTCCTGCGCGTAGATATCCACGTTGAACGAGCCGACCGACGACTCCGTCTCTATGAGCTCGAGCTCGATTCCGACCGCCGCCCCGAGGGTTGCGAGGTTCTGCTCCTCGGCCAGCCACTTGGTGAAGTCGTGGGCCTCATGCGGCCACACCTCGCGCAGGGGGACCTTCTGGATGGTGTCCAGGTTATAGGTCTTCATCCGCCGCCCTCTCGACCGATAATCCAGTGCCGTTGTAGAGCCTCTCGCCGTCAAACGAACGCAGCAGGAGCCCACGACGCTCGTCGACGTCCTT
The DNA here is from genome assembly GCA_900547655.1 of uncultured Collinsella sp. Lineage (GTDB taxonomy): Bacteria > Actinomycetota > Coriobacteriia > Coriobacteriales > Coriobacteriaceae > Collinsella. The sequence goes on along the minus strand of URHQ01000012.1, from coordinate 30,943 downwards.
CAGCTCGCACGGATACACGAATAGCAAAATGTTTTGCCGGTACTTGTAGTCAGCGTAGACATCCGGATCGCCCAATCGCGTAGGTATGGACGCGATATCGTCCGCCATGCGCTCACTTGACCCCACGTATATTCCGAGATAGTCGCTGAAGTTCTTATCGTGGTCATGCCTGCGGTATGTCGCGATGAGATAGCAGCCGGGCATATCGTAGCCGTTGAACGCAGCCTCGGATGCTTTGCCCTGCTGGCAGATGAACTCGTGCAGGGGCATCACCGTCGACGCGCCTTCAAATATTGACTGCCTCGCGGCATCGATCTTCTTGCGAGCCTCCGCAGCGGCCCTTGAGTCCTGGAACGCCTTAGTGGCATCCCCCAACGCGCCGGCTGCCGCGCCGACACCTTCCGCCGCAGCACCAAATCCCTTGCCGATGCCGTCGGCAACAACGCGCGCGCCGTTGGTTGCCCCGTCAGCAGCGCTTTTCACGGCTCCATCGACATCGAAACCGAGCTGCTTTGCCCCATCGACAACCCCGGCGGCGGCGGCCAAAACCCCCGCTGCAAGATTCACCGTGTCTTTTACGGTTTTCAGATTGACGGCCATATCGAGCCTTCCCCTCTATTCCGCCTTGCCAAATCTGTTCATGACCTCGAGCAACTCGCCCGTCGTGACGATTTTTGCCTGCGAGTTGCCGCTGAAAACTGCGTCGAGCTTGCTTCGTCCCACGTTGTCGCCTATCGCGAGGTACTTCGTGCGCTGCGCGAGCTTGCCATCGGTCGCCTTCATCCCGCATTCCTTAAGTGCGGCAAGGATCTCATCCCGCCTCGTAACCTTCTAGCAAGTCCGCCCGAAAGTAGCCGTACACTCCGTCCGCCGTATAGCACTCAACGTACTTGATATTTCTGTTCATCCAGATGTCAAAAGCCGATTTGGAGGTGACCGTCAGTACTGTCCCAGCTTTAACTTTTTTGTAGTACGGAAACATGGTGGTACCAGGCGTGTCGTCTTCTTTAAAGTTCATGAGCATCGATTGATTTGGATTCGAGTCCTCCATCAAACGGCACTCGCCGACCGTCTTTGAATGTTCCTCCGCCCAGCTTATCTGCTGGTTGGCGATATCAAGATTGCTGTAGTTTATAAACTGAACCGTAAAAACAACCATAACTGCCATTGACAAAATTTCAAGCACCGGCAGCAGGCCCCCTGCCACCTCACTGATTCCTTTTAAGATAAAAGAGATCGCAATAACAACCCCGACGAAAACCGCAGCCACGATAAGCACTTTTTGCAATGCGGCACCGTAATAATTCAGCGCCCTGTATGTATTGTCTATATGAATGGGCGCGGCCTCCCCATCCGCGCCCGTCAGAACGCGATCAACGGCGTTCACCGCATAGCCATCCGTCCCCAACGAGCTCCAAAACCAAGCTTGAACTGATACGATAAAACCTAATAAACTAAATAACGCCGCGCGAAGCGCAAACAATCGTCCCCCCTTCCCTTCACATATTTGAGTGGTCGCAGAAAAAGCGGTATATGCGACAGCAAGTTCAAGCGGCAGAAACAGGAAATTGAGACCCGGCAATAGCCCGACAAAGAAATTCCCCAGCACCCATGTCCCACCAAAGAGCAGCAATATAATCACTGCGACGACTATTATCGTTGGAATGAAAACGATAACCACAGCTCCTCCTTATATCAAATTCATTTCCAAAACGGGCATCTTGACCTGATTAATCTATCCTCCAAGCTCGCCTACACAACCTGGCGCGGCCACAGATACCGCCTGCCATCTATTCGAACAGTACGCACTCATTATTTTAGATAGTGAGCCCGGTGACCCGATTCTCATTTCAGGCCAATTCGGCCGAGAGCAATCTACTGTCTTGTAATTGCCTCTTTCCAAATAAGGCCCCACCTCTCGGCGGGGCCTTTATCACATCCGTGACATAAACCAACTTGGCCTGAAGAGCCTCACTTTTCCACTGGATAGTCGAGCAGCTTTTGTTTAATTACGTCTCGTCCCCAAAGAACCACCCCATTCGCCCTAGCGAGCTCTGACGCGCCTTTGGTAAAGGTGCTATTTGATACGACCATGGCCTTGTTGCAGCCGTAGTATGCCATGCCAGCGGCAGCTTCTTGAACCGCAGAGTTTCCAACGGCAGAGCCGTAGCACTTCGCCTGGATAGCAAGTTTGGCGGTGCCCTTCTCCGCAATAACATCGACGCCCTGATCTCCCGAGTGTTGCGTAACGCGCGCGGAATATCCCATCCTCTTGAATAGCCTACAAACGCAATCTTCAAACTCATCGCCACTCATAAGGTCCACATCGTCAATGGAAACGCACTCGGCAGAGTTCTTCTCGGGGTCCTTCCTGAATAGCTGGTTACGGAATAGATTGTGTTTCTTCTTTTCTTCGCCTGCCTGCACAAGCGTATACGTTGAGGAGAAACTCGTAACAAACGGATCATGGCCAAACCAGCCTTTACTCATGAGGTAATACGTGAGAGTGGCCATTGAATCGAGGTCGGAAGTCATGACTTCGCCACTGAGGGCAACTTTTTCCACGAAGCCCTCCATATCATCAGAAGAAGACGCCCTGTCGTGGTCCGCAGTCCACTTCGGGGCCATGCGGTCCATCGCGCCACGACGAATCAATAGATACGCGGTTAGCGTCGAAAGCGATGAGTCTATGTCGAGTTCATCGACTATGACTGTACGAAGGTTTTCGAAAAGCTCTTTCGCGCTATCAAAGACCTCCATGTTGTTGCCATTAAGCAAGAGAGCACGGCAATCCCCAGCCTGCTCATCGTTGAAATGAAAATAAGCGTCTGATGTCAAATCGGCGCGGCTTATATAGAAAAAGAAAGCCCTCTCAACGAGGAAGTCCTCAATCATCTGGCTAGGGAGCATATCGAGAAAATTGCCTATGGCCTCAGACAAGTCCGCGTCGTAAAGAGAGTCGCTCAGCTCAAGGCACTTCTCCACACCAGACTTGGCAAAACTGTCGATTAGCCTATTTCTCGTCTCAAGCAGATCATAAAATCGTGAGGCGTCCTTTTCGTTTGAGAATAAGTACTTGTCGCCATCGACCGTTACAAAGGCTTGCTTCAATGCGATCTCTTCGTAACTGATATCTAAGGTCGCAGGAGAAATCCACTGAGAGTACATCGTGCACCCGGCATTATCCTCGCAGCCGACGAGGACCATCGTCTTGATGGAGCAGCGCATTCTATACGGTTTAAATTTTTTGTCCTCGCTATCGAAAACACGAACCGTGGACAAAGACTCAAACGGAAAAAACCAATCGTCAGGAATGGGATATGAGAACCCTTTGTCGTAGTTACGATAATCAGACTCCGTAAGCACTCCAGGGGCAATAGATTCAAAATCCATAGGGCAACTCCGATCTCGAAGTTAAACGATGCGAAACGAGGCTAAGTGAAAACAGCTTAATCTTTAAGCCCAGCCCGCTTCGATGGACTTCGGCGAGAAGGCGGGAACAATGCCCAAGCGGCAGCCATCTCGACAAATTTGATCCAGCTAAAGGGACTCCATCCTTATCGTCCGACAGCTCTCAAATAAAGCGAAGATAGCGTGGAGGGCCGCCGAACGGTCCTACCGAGCTCATCGTCAACCGGAGTCAACCGGTGTAGAGCTGGTTCAGGCAGTCACCCAGTTCAAAATTAGCTGTTTTAAATTGATTTCGACCAAAATTCGACCAAGATTACAAGTCAAAAAAGAAAACAGCCCAGAGGAACAATGCCTCTGAGCTGCTAAAAGTCTTGGTCGCGGGGGCAGGATTTGAACCTACGACCTCCGGGTTATGAGCCCGGCGAGCTACCAGACTGCTCCACCCCGCAATGTCTGGGCGCCTCATGTGCGCAAGAAAGAATATTACGCGGGAGTTCGGTAAACGGCAAGGAAAATCTCGTGAAGCATAATTCCTTCATATTTAAACCCCTCAGACCATATCACCGTGAACGAATCGCAGCCGAGCGCCGCCGGCGGCGCGTATACAATGGTGCGCGTCCTTTTACGCCGACACCTGGAGTAGACATGCTGCTCGCTATCGATATGGGAAACACGCAGACGGCCATGGGCCTGTTTGGCGGAGACGAGCTGGTACAGTCGTGGCGCATGCCCACCGACCGCTCTTATACCGCCGACGAGATCCATGTGCGCCTGATGGGTTTCTTTAAGATGTACGACCTCTCGCTCGGCGCGGTCGACGCGATCGCCTTTGCGGGCGTGGTGCCGCAGCTCTCGCGCGAATGGCACGCCGTGGCCGACCGCATTGCCGCAGACGCCATCGTCATCGGACCGCAGACGGCCGCGGTGACCAAGCTGCGCGCGGCGCGTCCCCAGGCCGTAGGTGCCGACCGCGTCGCTAACGCCGTTGCGGCCGAAACTTTCTACGGCGCGCCGGCAATCGTGGTGGACTTTGGCACCGCGACCAATATCGACGTCATCGATGAGGACGGTTATTACATTGGTGGAGCGATTGCGCCGGGCATCCGCATTTCGATGGACGCGCTCGCCACCCGAGCCGCCAAGCTCGCCAGCGTGCCGCTCGAGGCGCCCGAGCATGCCATCGGCCGCGATACCGAGGAGTGCATCAAGGTTGGCGCCGTAACGGGCGCCGCCGCCATGGCTGAGGGCCTGGTCGCGCGCATGAAGCGCGAGCTGGGCCGCGAGGATGCCACCGTTATCGCCACGGGCGGCCTCGCCAGCATCGTCGCCGGTTCGACCGACGCCTTCGACGTGGTAGACGGACAGCTCACCATCAAGGGTATCTGCGAAATCTACCGCCGCATGCAGGAGCTGGGATAGAGCAGGGGCTTAAGTCGAGCACGAACGCGAGCGGCGAACTAGGCAACGCATCGGTCCTATTCCTCAAAATCGAAAATTTATCAGTTTTGAGGAATAGGCTTTCTGCTACGCCTCGCCGCATAGCCACCTCGCCAGGTCCACGATCTGCACCCCATTGCGGTCCGTGGCCTCGTGATGCGTTCGGGCGAGAATCATCTTGGGGTACGCGTCGCCAATGCTCAGCAGTGGCGAAATCTCGCGTTCAAATGTCTTATCCGAGCTGATGTCGTCGCTCACCTGAATGTAGAGCTTCTCACTTCGCTTGATTGCTATAAAGTCAATTTCCTTTTTATAGAGCACACCGACGTATACCTCGTATCCGCGGCGCAGCAGCTCGATGGCCACCATGTTCTCGTATACGCGTCCCCAATCCATATCACGTGTACCGAGCAGTGCGTATTTGAACGCGTGGTCTGCCAGGTAATATTTCTCGCCGCTCTTAAGGTATTTTTTGCCGCGAATGTCGTACCGACGAACTTTATAGAAGGCAAACGCATCGCACAGGTACCCCATGTACGTGCCGACCGTCTTGTTCGTAATCTTTAGCCCATCCGCATTTAATGCATCAGTAATGTTGCGTGCCGACGTAATGTTGGAAACGTTGTCCATCATGTAATCGGCAATGCGCAGCAGCGCCGATTCGTTTCTCACGTTATGCCGCTGCACGATATCCCTCACGATGAGCGTTTTAAAGACATTGGAGAGATATTGATAGCGCTGCTCCTGCAGTGGATAAGGGTAAGAGCCGGACATACCGCCGGTTCTCGCGTACTCATCGAAGTCGCGGTCGACATCGCCCTCGTCGCCATAGAGACGATACTCCTCAAACGAGAATGGGAAAACCTCGATCTCGAACGTACGCCCCGTAAAGAGCGTCGACAGATCGCTCGACAGCAAAAAGGCGTTCGATCCGGTAATGAAAATGTCGTACTGCTCGGATGCATGGAGGCTGTTGATCGCGCGTTCAAAGCCGTCGCACATCTGAACCTCATCGATAAGCAGGAAGTTTTGCTTGTCGGACACTCGATGCTCTTTTACATAGGCGAGCAGGGCATGATATTCGAGCAGGTCCTCGAACTCGTCGAGGTTGTAATTGATATGGATGACATTCGAATTGGACAGATTTGCCTCCACGTAATCGCGGAGGGCCTCGAGCAATTTTGACTTACCGCCACGGCGAATGCCCGTTATGACCTTGATGTCCGGCACGCCAATAAGGCTCGTCAACATGTCCATGTATGACGTTCTATTGATGAGTTTCATTGGCGCCTCCCTGCGGTCTTTTATCGCTATTCCTCAAAAACGAAAATTTTTCAGTTTTGAGGAATAGGCTCTGCAACGAATATACCTCGCAAAAGGCCGAGCTGGCTTAATTCTATTCCTCAAAAACGAAAATTTTTCATTTTTGAGGAATAGAGCACTGGCAACCCATTCCCCAGATAGGCGAGACCCTCCCCGGCACAGGCCGAGGAGGGTCTTGTTGTCGTCGTTATCTTTGAGCGCAGGTGCCCCGCGCTACAGACCGCGAATGCGCACGGCCTCGGGCGGAAACTCTTGCTCGCCGGCGTCGGTCTTGATAGTCGCGCGACCCCAGATATCCAGGCCCGCAAACACACCGACCGCAAGCGGCAAACCGTTGGGCGACACCGCCGCAACTTGGCGGCCCAGCAGCGGCACCATGTCGAAGTACTCGCCCAGCACGGGAGCCAGCGGCCCTGCGGCGCCTTGCGGCGTGTTGGCAACAACCGCCCAGGTGTCCACACGGGTCAGCACGGCGACGGCCAACGCCTCGACCAGCGCTTCGTCAGCTACGTCCACACCAAGCTCGCTCAACGCCGAACGCTCAATATCCACCGTCACGGCACCGAACATGCCCGCAGCACCGGCACCGCCGTTCACGGCAACACGCGCGAGCGACGTCTCAAACGCAGGCGCACCGCACACGATATCGCTCGGCCACTGGATACCCACCTTACCGGCAAGGCCCAACCCCGGCGTCGAAGCCGTGCCCACAAGCGCGTCCATCATGCCCATCGCCGCCACAAACGGCAGGCCGTGGAAGGCATGCATGTTCACATCCGGACGCACAACCAGCGAAAACGTCAGCGAAGCATCGCCCGCGCTCCACGCGCACCAGCCCGCGGACACGCCCTCGCGGCCCGCGTCACGCGCCGCGTCGAGCTCGGTACCGGCGGCAACAGTATTCATCTCGATCATCTACATACGCCCCAATTCGCCCACGATATGGCCCACGCGATCCTCGGGCTCCTTGACCTCGACGCCGTTGTAGCGGAAGAACCGCGCCGGGTCGTGCATCAGGTCCTCGAGCGGCACCAGCACAAAGTCTCGCTCGCCGATCAGCGGATGCGGCAGGCGCAGCTTCTTGCCGCCGTGGGTCTCGCCGTCCATCCACAGCAGGTCCAAGTCGATGGTGCGCGGGCCGTTTGCCTTGGCCTTTTTGGAGCGGTCACGGCCCAGCTCGGCCTCAATCTTCATGAGCTCATCGAGCAGCACCAACGGCGCCAGCTCGGTCTTGATCTCGATGATGGCGTTGGCAAACGTGTCCTGGCGCGTCTCGTAAGCCGGCTCGCTCTCGTAGATGCGCGAGCAGTTGGACACACAGGTAAGCGGAATCTCGGCAATCATGTTGCGCGCGGCGCGGATGTTGTCGCAACGATGCCCCAGGTTGGAACCCACGGCCACAAACGCACGGCGCGGTTGCGGCTCGGCGACAGCCCAGTAACCGTTCAGGAACTGCGCAAAGCCAGCGACGTCGTGCACGCGCACGATGTTGGCGCCGGCCTGGATGGCGCCCAGGCACACACCAAACGTGGCGGCATCGCGCGCGGCGGCCTGGGTCACGCCCGAGACGGCGCCCACAAAGCGCTTGCGCGACACGGCGCACATGAGCGGATAGCCCAGCGACGCCATCTTGGCGGTCTCGCGCTGGATGACGATGTCTTCGTTGGCCGTCTTGCCAAAGCCCGAGCCGGGATCGATGCAGATACGGTCGCGCGACACGCCGGCATGGATGAGCGTGCGGGCCTGATCGGACAGAAAGCCCATGACGCGGCGCATGATGGGTGCAGAATCGGGCAGGGTAAAGCGGCGGAGCTGCGAAGTGGGCACATAGGCTTCCTCACGGCGGGCACTGCGGCGCATCATGGCGGCCAGGTGATCGCTGGGCTCTGGTGCGGCTTCGGCAGCTGCGGGCACGGTCTCGGGCGCAGCGGCGGCAGGGGCAGCCTGCTCGGCAGCCGGCTTCTCTGACTCGGACTCGGGCGCGGGCTCCGATTCGCCAAGCGGCAGCGAGGGCTGTACCACACCGCCCGGAAGCTTGGCTTCAACCTTGGGCTCGCCCAGCAACTTGCCGCGACGGCGACGGGCCGGCTTCTCGGCCTCGCGCGCGGCCTCGACAGCCGCTTCGCGTGCCTTCTCGGCAACAAACGCCGCAGCCGAGGTATCGAGCTGCACCGTCGCGTGCGTGCGTGCGGGTGCGGCGACCTCGCCGGCGTGCATTACGATAACGCCGCAGGTGCTTGTCTTAACGAACTCAACCATCTTGGGATCGGTGAAGCCCGTCACGTCGTTGACAATCGAAGCACCGCAGCGCACTGCCGCCTTGGCAACCGCCACATGACGCGTATCGATCGAGACGATGGCGCCCTCTTTGGCGAGCGCGCGCACGACGGGCAGCACGCGACGCGCCTCCTCGTCGGGGTTGACCGGGGTAAAGCCAGGACGCGTGGACTCGCCGCCCACGTCGATGATGTCGGCGCCGGCATCGAGCATCGCCAGGCCGTACTCGATAGCGGCATCCTGGTCAAAGTGCTCACCGCCGTCGCTCATCGAATCGGGCGTCACGTTGAGGACGCCCATGATACGCGGACGGTCAAAGCTGAGCTCGTACTTTCCGCACCGCCATGTCTTGCTGTCGTTCGCCATGAACATCCTCCTAAAATGCCCACGTCGCCGCGCTCGGGCACAGGCGGCGGGGTCGCTTTGCAATCAGTCTTTCTATTGTATCCGCGCGCGCGGGCTAGAATGCAAACGCGGCCGCGATGTCGCAAGAAATCAGCAGGTCGGCATTTGCATCCTGATCGGTGGGAGCAAGGTTGCATATGGCCAGCGTATCGCCGGTAAAGTAACGCGTAAGGCCTGCCGCCGGATACACCACGAGCGAGGTCCCGCCCACAATGAGGGCATCGGCCGCGGCGATGGCGGCAACGGCACCGGTCAGCACGTGCTCGTCGAGCGGCTCCTCGTAGAGCACTACATCGGGCTTGATGCGGCCGCCGCACGCGGGGCACGCAGGCACGCCCGCGGCGTCCTCGTGCTCGCGCGAGCAAATCCACTCGGCGCTATAGACCGCGCCACACGACTGGCAAATGTTGCGATGGACCGATCCGTGCAGCTCAAACACGTGCCGTGAGCCGGCCATCTGATGCAGGCCGTCGATATTTTGCGTCACCACGGCATTTAGCTTGCCGGCGCGCTCCAGCTCGGCCAGCTTGGTGTGGCAGCGATTGGGCTTGGCGCCAAGCGCGATCATCTTGGTGCGGTAAAAGTCGAAGAACTCCGCAGGATGCGCCTCGTAAAAGCTATGCGACAGCATGGTCTCGGGCGGATAGGCAAACTGCTGGTGATACAGGCCGTCCACGCTGCGGAAATCGGGGATGCCACTCGCCGTGGAAACACCCGCGCCGCCAAAGAAGACCACGCGCTTGTGGGTGTCAAACAGATCCGCCAGCGCGGCGGAGGCCTGCCTGGGGTCCGATATTGCCTGCGTCATATGAGTCCTCCATCCGTGTCTCCGGGACGGCGGCGTTCGCACTATCACTCGCGGACTCCGCCCCGCTCTTGTTGCGTTAATCTTAAGCCTGCCAACCCCGTCGAAAGGACACCATGCCTCAGACTTACACTTTCGCCTCGTGGAACGTCAACGGTCTGCGCGCCGTGCTCAAAAAGGACCCGAGCTTTATCCAGATCGCGCAAGAACTCGACGTCGATATCCTGGCGCTGCAAGAGACCAAGCTGCAGGAGGGCCAGGTCGATATCGACCTGCCCGGCTATCACCAAACCTGGAGCTACGCCGAGCGCAAGGGCTACTCGGGCACCGCGGTCTTTAGCCGCCAGGAACCGCTGCGCGTACTGCGCGCCGACGCACTGCTACCCTACGCCGGCGAGGCGGCCGAGCTCGTCGCCCAAGCCGCAACCGAGGGCCGCGTCTGCGCGCTCGAGTTCGACAAGTTTTGGTTTGTGGATGTCTACACGCCTAACGCCCAAAATGAGCTCGCGCGCATCGATGTACGCATGGCCTGGGACGATGCCTATCGCGACTTTTTGAGCGCACTTGAACGCGAGACCGGTAAGCCCGTCGTAACCTGCGGCGACTTTAACGTGGCGCACGAGGAGATCGACCTTAAGAACCCCAAGTCCAACCGCGGCAACGCAGGCTTTTCGGACGAGGAACGCGGCAAGTTTACCGAGCTGCTCAACGCCGGCTTTACCGATACCTGGCGCGCAGCAAACCCCGACGTCGAGGGCGTCTACAGCTGGTGGAGCTACCGCTTTAATGCCCGCAAGAACAACGCAGGCTGGCGCATCGACTACTTCCTGGTAAGCGATGCAATCGCCGACAACGTACGCGACACCGGCATCCGCGGCGACATCTTTGGCAGCGACCACTGCCCCGTTACCCTCACGCTAGAGCTCTAGCGCCAAGCAATTCCTGGGGGACAGAGGAAAACAGATCATGTGACCCCTCTCCCCCTATAAGTTGCGGTGGAATAGTTCCTGTTTGGGCAGCAAATAGCCAAAAACAAGAACTATTCCACCGCAAGTTCGTGAGGGAACGCAAAATGCCCTACAGTCCGTATTTCACGACGACACGGTTAATGCGACGGCACCAAGGCTTGTACAAGGCGGCCAAAAACACACAGGTCGCAAGGCCGTGCGTAATATCGAACGGCACTGCCGTGGCAAGACGCGCCACGGCACCCGCCCAAGTAAGCGGCTGTACAAATCCAATGATGTCGTAGGCATTGATTACAACGCCGTAGAGCAGGCCCGATGCAAAGCCGTACGCCATCAGCGCCGGCATGCGCACAGCTCCATCCGCGCGGTCGAACGCACCCGCATGCGCCAGCACGCCGCCAACATAGCCAACCAGACCCCAGGCATACATCTGCCACGGCGTCCACATGCCCTGTCCAAAAAAGAAATTGCTGGTCATCGCCGCCAGCGCGCCAACCATAAAACCATTGCGGCGACCAAGCGTCGCCCCCGCGATAATGGCGATAGCGCTCACCGGTTTAAAGTCGGGAATGGGCCCAAACAGGATGCGCCCCGCCGCCGCCAGCGCCGCCAGCACCAGCGTGGGCATAATCTGGCGCAAACCCGGACGAGATGCCTCATAGCCCGCAAAGAACAGCGCAAGCACCAACGCCACCACAACCAGCATGGCCAACGCTGCCTGCTCAACACCCGCCAGCAACGCGGCAGCCATCACCGCCGGCACCGCCAACAACAGCGGGATCTCCAGTTTTGCAAGCAAACGCGAGAAACGACAGTCCGTCATCCCATCACGCCCTATAGAACACGTTGTCGGCAAAGAAGTCGGCCGGGGACTCCATGCAGGCAATCTCGCCGTCAAACATCATGGCGACGTCGTCGGCTACCTGCTCGGCAAAGTCCAAATCGTGCGTAGCCATGATGACGGTGCCGCCAGCCTTCGCATGGTCACGCAGGGCGCGGGCGATGGTGCGGCGGCTGAACAGGTCTAGACCCTTGGTGGGCTCATCGAGCAATAGCAGTTCGGGGCCGATTAGCAGCAGTTTTGCCAATGCAAGCAGTTGATGCTGCCCGCCCGAAAGATCGTACGGATGGCGTCCATCCAGACCCGACAACCCCAAGCTCGCCGCACGCTCCCGCGCCAAGTTCTCGTCATATCCGCAGGTCGAGGCCCATTCCATCAGCTCATCGCGAACCGTCTCGGCAACCAGCAATGCTTTGGGATTCTGAGGCAGCAGCGCCGCCGAGGCCGCTCCGCGCACCATGCGGCCGCGCTGCAGCTTGGCGGTCTTCGCCAGCACCGAGAGTATCGTCGACTTACCGCATCCGTTGCCGCCCACGATCGCATGCACCGCACCGGCCGAAAACGACGCATCGAGCCCGCGCAGCACCCAGCCGGACGCTCGATCGTAGCGAAACCAGCCTTCCGACAGGGTGGTAGCCGACCCGCCGTGCATTTTTTGGAGTATTCTGCTTCCATCCGTGCGCGAGAAGGCTTCCAAGCCGTTCTCGAGCGACGTTTGCGCCACAAATTCGGACGATTTGTCCAATTCCAAACTTTTTTTCGCGCTCGATACGTCCCCGGGCGGCTCCAGAGAGCCCAAATTGTCCTCACGCCTGCTGAATACTCCGTTTTTTGCACATCGGATGGCACCCCACCCCAACGTGTCATCGGAAAACAGCGATTCTCGGCGTCCCAAAGAAGCCATATCCGCCACCTCGCGCACGCGACCGTCCTCAATCCGGTACGCACACGTCGCGTATTCGAGCATTGGGCGCGGCTGATGCGTCGCCACAACAACCGTGCAGCCCAGCTCGCGATTCACACGAAACAGCGCGTGCAGAAAATTCTTCTCAGCAACGGGATCGAGCTGAGACGTGGGCTCGTCGAGTAGCAGCACACGCGGACGCAGCGCCAGGACGGCGGCAAGCGACAGCAGCTGCTTGCGGCCGCCCGAAAGCGTATCGGCATCACGATGAAGCCAGTCCTCCAGACCAAAGAAATAGCTGGTCTCGGCAACACGGCGGCGCATCTCGTCGCGCGACACACCCAGATTCTCTAGGCCAAACGCCATCTCGTGCCACACGGTCTCGCACACAATCTGGTTCTCGGGATCCTGAAGCACATAACCCACGCGCTCCGCCGATGCCCGCACGTCCATGTCGGCAACGTTCTCGCCCAGCACGCTCAGTTCGCCAGTGCGCTCGCCCGCCGGAGCGATCTCGGGCTTGAGCAGCGACAGCAGCGTCGACTTACCCGATCCGGTACCGCCAACAAGCAGCGCAAATGCACCTTGGGGAACAGACCAGTCGAGCCCCTCGAGCACCGCAGCATCAGCATCGGGGTAGGCAAAGCTCAGGCTCCGCACCTCAATCGCCAGCGCGGCCGAGCCATATGCCACACCCGCCGCCGAGCTCCTATCCAACCGAGCCATCAGCCAAACCTCTTCTCATCAATCGCGTGCGACACGCAAGGCAACATCATCCAGGCAGCGTACACGACATAGCCCAGCCACGGCGCCGGCACCGAGAGCTGCGGATAAAACGAATACTGCGTCATCGCGGTCGCCGCCACGGCCACCGCGGCAGCACCAAACAGCGCGAGCCCGACCAGCGCGGCAACGTCGCTGCGCCCCAGCCGATACCGCGCATACGTCGTACGACGCGTCGCGGCACCCCACCCGCGCGAGCGCATCGCGTCCGCACGCTCCAGCGAATCTTCCATGCCCCAGCCCATCAACACACTCGATGCCCGCAGGCGCGAGCGCACGGGGCCGGCCGGCGCGCGGCCCGGCACATCAATCGCATCCTGCACCGCCAGCACCGTACGACCGCGGCGCAAAAACTGCGGAATAAGCCTCATGCACATCGAGATCATGAGCGCGATCACCGGTGCGGCATTGCCTAACAGTGCGAGTACCTTGTCGTATTCGAGCATCGACGCCGCGGCCTCAAACCACAGCACGCTCGCCACAAACAGCCCGCCCATGCACAGGCCGTATACCATGCTTTCCAGATACACCGCGCGCATACCAATACGGAACAACTCCGTCGAGCCCGAGGCGCTAAACAGCGGATTGACCAGCGCGATAATCAAAATCACCGGCAGCTGCCAGCGGAGTGCGCCCAGCGTGCGGGCAGCCCCACGCGTCGCAAATCCATACGCCAGCCCGCCCGCAAGCGACAGCGCAATCAGCACCGGCTGCATCGAGAACATGGTGAGCCCCAGCGTCAGCACTATATAGAGTGCCGGCACAGCCGGATGCGACATCGAGAACGCCGCGACGGGCTCGCCGACAAACTCCTCCTGTATGTTGTCCACGGGCACCCCCGTCCCCTCGCTCAAACGACAGCTCCGCAGCACCGCCAACGCCGCGCGCAAGCAGTGCAAACACCACGCCGGCGGCGCAAGCCTCAACCGCCGCAAACCAATCGCTACGCGCTCAACATATGCCTGCGGTATCATATTGCGCCGTGTATCGTTTCCAAACACACGTCTCTATAACGTAACAGGAGATCACATGGACGCAACCGCAATTATCCTCGCTGCCGGCGAGGGCACCCGCATGAAGTCGAACCACTGCAAGGTTTCGCACAAGATCCTGGGTAAGCCCATGGTTCAGTGGATCGTCGACGCCACCATCAAGGCCGGCTGCAGCCGCGTCGTTGTCGTCATCGGCAGCCACGCCGACGAGATGCGCGCCCTGATCGACGGCGCCTACGCCAGCAGCGCCACCAAGGTCGAGTGCGTCGAGCAGACCGAGCGCCTGGGCACCGGTCACGCCGTGAAGGTCGCGCTCGAGGCCTGCGGCATCGCGCAAGGCCCCGTCGTCGTGCTCAACGGCGATCTGCCGCTCATCACCGCCGACACCGTCGCCAAGTTCGCGCAGACCGTCGCCACCGGCGAGCTCGCCTGCACCGTCATGACCATGACCCCGCCCGACCCCTTTGGCTACGGCCGCATCAAACTGGGCGACGACGGCCAGATCGAGCGCATCATCGAGCAGAAGGACTGCACGCCCGAGCAGGCCGCCACGCTGCTGGAGTGCAACGCCGGCTGCTACGCCTTTGACGGCGCGCAGCTCGCCGCCCACATTAACGAGATCGGCAACGACAACGCGCAATCCGAGTACTACCTGCCCGACATGCTCGAGATCCTCAAGGGTCACGGCCAGGCGGTCTCCATCTTCCACTGCGATGACTACCGCGACGGCCTGGGCGTCAACAGCCGCATCCAGCTCGCGCAGCTCACCGCCATCGCGCGCGACCGCATCAACGAGCACTGGATGGCCGAGGGCGTCACCTTCATCGACCCCACGCAGGCCTGGATCGGCCCCGATGCCGTCATCGGCCGAGACACCATCGTGTGGCCGCAGACGCATCTGATCGGCCATGTCACCGTGGGCGAGGAGTGCCAGCTCGGCCCCAACAGTCGCCTCACCGACACCACCGTCGGCAGCGGCTGCATCATCGATGAGACCATCGCCATTGAGGCCGTCATCGAGAACGGCGTCGACTGCGGCCCGCGCGCCTACCTGCGCCCGGGCGCCCACATGCTCGACGGATCCAAGGCCGGCACGCACGTGGAGATCAAGAAGTCCACGATCGGCGAGGGCTCCAAGGTGCCCCACCTGTCCTACATCGGCGACACCACCATGGGTTCCGGCGTCAATGTAGGCGCGGGCTCCATCACCTGCAACTACGACGGCGTCCACAAGCACAAGACCGTCATCGGCAAGGATGCCTTCATTGGCTCCGACACCATGATGGTCGCGCCCGCCCAGATCGGCGACGGCGCACTCGTGGCCGCCGGCTCCGTCATCACCGAGCCGGTCCCGGCCGACGCACTCGGTCTGGGCCGCGCCCGTCAGGTAAATATTGAGGGCTGGGCCGCCGATTATCGCCGGCGTCTGCACGAGGATGACGAGGTATAACGTTTTACCAAGCACAAAAGGAGCTGTTCCCTGGGGACGGCTCCTTTTTCTATTGTGACCTGCGCGACCGGATGAGTGGTCGGTTCGTGTCCGTTGACGGTAAAGACATTATCAAGACCTGATAAACCCCGCCGCGCGGTTACAATGCAACAAGGCATCTATATGGCATTCGATAAAAAGGAGAAGGGTAATGCCGATTAATGATCCCGAGAAGTCGGAGAATATGCGCAAGTCCATCCGCGTATATTCCGGTTCCTCCAACCGTCCCCTCGCTCAGAAGATCGCTGAGTACCTTGGGGTCGAGCTTTCGGGCCTTACGCTAAAGCAGTTCGCCAACGGTGAGATTTACGCCCGCTACGACGAGACCGTCCGCGGCGCCGACGTCTTCCTGATTCAGTCCGTGGCCGGCGGCAACGTCAACGACATGCTCATGGAGCTGCTCATCGCCACCGACGCTGCCAAGCGCGCATCCGCCCGCTCCATCACCGCCGTTATCACCCACTACGGCTATGCCCGCCAGGACCGCAAGGCCGGCCCGCGCGAGCCCATCACCGCCCGCCTCGTCGCCAACCTGCTCGAGCGCGCCGGCGTCAACCGCATCATCACTCTCGACCTGCACCAGGGTCAGATCCAGGGCTTCTTTGATATCCCGGTTAACCACCTGTCCGCGCTGCCGCTGTTTGGCCAGTACTACAACGACATGCACTTCGACACCGACAACCTGGTTGTCGTCTCCCCCGATGTGGGCCGCGCCAAGGCCGCCAAGAAGCTGTCCGACATGCTCGGCTGCGACCTGGCCATCGCCCACAAGGGCCGTCCGCGCCACAACGCCGCCGAGGTCATGGGCATCATCGGTGACATCAAGGGCAAGACCTGCATCATCAACGACGACATGATCGACACCGCTGGCACCCTGTGCGCCAACGTCAAGGAGCTCAAGGCTATGGGCGCTGGCGACATCTACGTCTGTGCCACCCACGGCATCTTCTCCGGTCCGGCCATCGAGCGTCTGAACGACGCCCCCATCGTCGAGTGCCTCGTCACCGACGCCATTCCTGTCGAGGTCGGCGGCAAGATCAAGACCATCTCGGTCGCCGAGGAGTTCGCTCAGGCCATCTCCGCCGTTTACCACGAGGAGCCCGTCTCCACGCTCGTCGGCGGCGACTTCGCGCTGTAGCCTGCCGCGCATCATCTTTGATGCTTTTAAAGGGTCGGAAGCGAGCTTCCGACCCTTTTTCTATCCCTCGCCAACCTTCCCTGGACAATTAGTTCAGATACGTATTTCTTTAAAGCTCCAAAAGCCGTTCGGAGCCTTCTGAGCTCCCCAGCGGATGCCATGCCGTCCAAATCTCATCGTTCTCGAGTACAACCGCTGCATATTTACCCTCAAATCGCCCTCAAGGGCCTTAGACACGCCTCGAACGCCCGCCGCCTTATACGTATCTGAATTAACCGTCCAGTAGCTATCGTCAACCTTCGCGGCAGAGCTCAATTTCCTGCAATCCCCTCAACCGATTCCACCGATTTCATAACACCCAGCCGTTCATGGCGCGCAGCGCCCCGCTGAGCGAAAAGAACGGTATGGGGGTCGCATTCTGCCGCCAACTTAGTACGTTATAGCTATGACGACCGTGATTTCACATTTCTCCGCCCTCCGCGCAATTCGTCGCGCACGACGGGCGTACTCTGCCCTACCCTGGGACTCCGTTGATAGTGAACAGCAAGCACAGGCCTTGGCTAGCTGCATTCCCAATAATGACGCGATAGACTTTGACGCACTTTCGATACTCGACGCCTGGAATGAAGATGATTCCGAACTACTCGATCTTCTCGTTTCAAACGAAGACAACAGACGCCCCGACAAGCGACTTCTTCAGCATATTCTCTCCGCTCCTCTTCCTGAAGGTGCAATTATGCACGTCGAGGCCGACATCTACGCAACGTCTCCTGCCATGACAGCCATGCTTTGTTCCAAAAATGAATCAGTCGCCAAAACCTTGATGCTTCTCATGGAACTGCTCGGAACCTACCCCCTTCCTCCCGGGGCAACATACCCCATTGCCCATGACGACATCTGGCCCAAGGGCGATGGCTGCGCAGCGACGGGCGATCTTGATTGCTTGGGCAACCAGTCGGTGGTCGAGCAACAGAACGAAACCCGCTATGAACAGGCACACTACAAATGCGAGCCCGCCACAACCATCGAAGAGCTTGAGGCGGTTGCACGCTTCGCCAAAAGTAGCTCATACACATCGTTTCGCACGGCAGTCAAACTTGCCCGACCCGGATCTGCATCCCCAGCCGAATCCCTAATGTTTGCCGTTCTCGGAGCGCCCATGCGCTTTGGAGGATTCGGATGTTGCAGTCTGCCCATGGGAGGCCTGCTACTCAACTATCGAATCGACTTCGACACTCTTGCGGTCAGCATGTCCTCGGGCATCCCCTATGCCATCTGCGACCTATATTGCCCGGCAGCCGGAGTCGACAACGAATACAACGGAATTGGGCATGAGCTTCAAAACGCTCGCATCCACGATGGCAATCGAAATAATGGCCTCAAGGCAATGGGCATCCACGTCCTGGTTATCAATCGCGACCAAATGAAAGACCTTGTTGCACTCGAAGCCTTCGCCCAAACGATGCATCGACTCGCGGGAGTCCGATTCCGATACCGTATCAAGGGCTATCGCAAGCGTCAGGCCGCTTGGCTCAACGCTCTGCGGGCCGGAATCGGCCTTGCGCCGGTCTAAACGGCGAATCACCCGCGCGCCGCCGAACAGGACTGGACAGTTAGTTTAAATACGTATAAATGGACACATTGAATTAGGCTGTTTTGCAGCTATCTCTATACCATTCGCCCTATTTGAAGGCAGGGTAGACTTCAAAACAGCGCCATATGGACTAACTAAAGCTCCAAAACAACGTATCGGCATTGAATTGAGCACTTCGAGTCCTCAGAACTTATACGTATCTGAACTAACTGTCCACCTCTGATTTCGACGGCCGTCCAAACGCCCCTAAACGCCCTCAATTACCCTCCATTTGACAGCGGCAACAGGGTCGCTCACCATAGCAGGCGACAAATCAACGAAAGGATGAACATGGCAGCTGCACAGCCGCTTAAGATTCGCATGGTTGCCGGACTTGGCAACCCTGGCGAGGAATATGCCGAGACCCGTCACAACGCTGGTTTCAAAGCAATCGACGAGCTGGCCCGTCAGGCCGGCGTCACGTACTGGAAAAACCAGGCCGGCGCCGAGGTCGCGCTCATCAACATCAACGATCCCGAGGAAGAGGGCGGTAAGCGCCAGATTGTGCTGGTCAAGCCGCAGTCGTACATGAACACCTCGGGCGGGCCCATCTCCAAGCTCTGCCGCGAGTACAAGATCAAGACCGAGGAGCTGCTCGTCATCCACGACGAGCTCGACATTCCCGCCGGTGACGTACGCGTCAAGGTGGGCGGAGGCCATGCCGGTCACAACGGCCTGCGCTCCATCATCGACAAGATGGGCAGCCGCGACTTCAGCCGCATCCGCACCGGCATCGGCAACCCTCCCGGCAAGATGGCCGTCGCCGACTACGTTCTTAAGCAGCTGCGCGCCCGCGAGGCCGAGGATTTCCAGGACACCTGCGCCCGCGCGGCCGACGCCGCCGGCCTGGCGATCGTGCACGGCGTGGTCTATGCCCGCGACCATGTCAACGGCGCCGCCTCCGCCAACGGCAAGCACTAAAACCTATCATTTAGGGATGTTTATTTTGGCAGGTTTTACCTGCGGAAACGCCCCAGTCGGCACATCGCAATAAACACGCTGCAACCATACATGCATAGCACCCCAAAGGGGGCCGGCCTCATCACAACCCGAGGCCGGCCCCCTTTGCCGTTTTGCCTGATAAAACCGACCAAAATAAACCTCTCCCCCTTTGGTAGGCCGAAGTGGATAAACCCCGCTCCCAACCGCCGAAGACACACGTAAGTGACATGTCCATGAGGGTATAATTTGCACCGTATGTCTGCACAACGCCTGTGCGCGTACGGTTTTATTCGGGCTACCGTCCATTTCCGTGGAGGCACGGTTCGGCGGCCCTAACAAGAGAGGGGTTCTATGTATAAGATCCTGGAGAAGACGCAGTTCTCGGAGAAGGTGTTCAAGTTCCGCATCGAGGCGCCTGCAATCGCCAAACATGCGCACGCTGGACAGTTCCTCATGGTTCGCGCCAACGAGACGGGCGAGCGTGTCCCGTTTACCCTGGCCGGCTGGAACGGTGACGAGGGCTGGGTCGAGTTCATCTTCATGGTGATCGGCAAGACCACCGAGATGCTGTCCACCTACGAGGCCGGCGAGTCGCTGCGCGACGTCGTGGGCCCGCTGGGCGTTCCCACCGAGATGGCCGAGGGCCCCTGCGCCGTCATTGGCGGCGGCGTCGGCCTGGCAATTGCCTTCCCGGTCGCTAAGCACCTGGTCGAGACCGGCCACGAGGTGCACGCCATCATGGGCGCCCGCACCAAGGACCTCCTGCTCATGGAGGACCAGTTCCGCGAGCTCCTCGACGAGGACCACATCCATATCACCACCGACGACGGCTCCTACGGCGAGCAGGGCGTTGTCACCGCTCCGCTGGAGCGCCTGCTGCAGGACAAGACCGTGAGCCAGGTCTTCTGCGTCGGCCCCGTTCCGATGATGAAGTTCTCGACCCTCACCGCCCAGAAGTACGACACCCCCATCACCGCGTCCCTCAACCCCATCATGGTTGACGGCACAGGCATGTGCGGCTGCTGCCGCGTCGAGGTGGGCGGCGTAACCAAGTTCGCTTGCGTCGACGGCCCCGACTTCGATGCCACCCTGGTCGACTGGGATGACCTTCGTGCCCGCCAGGCCGCTTACCGTTCCGAAGAGGGCGAGTCCCTCAAGGCCTATGAGGAAAAGAGCTGCGCATGCCACTAGTTAACGGTCGTTTCGTTGCCGATATGAAGTCGCCCCGCACCCCCGATAACGAGGAGCCGGCTGCCGAGCGCGCCTGCGACTTCCGCCCCGTCGACAAGGGCTTCACCGAGGAGATGGCGCTGGCCGAGGCCGAGCGCTGCCTCAACTGCAAGAAGCCGTTCTGTGTTGAGGGCTGCCCTGTCAACATCAACATCCCCCGCTTTATCGAGCAGATCCGCGAGAAGGACTTCGGCGGCGCTCTCGATACCATTCGCGAGGACTCCATGCTTCCCGCCATCTGCGGCCGTGTCTGCCCGCAGGAGAACCAGTGCGAGGGCAAGTGCATCCGTGGTAAGAAGTCCGAGCCCGTGGCCATCGGCCAGCTCGAGCGCTTCCTGGGTGACCGCCCCGAGCTCGCCTCCACGCCCAAGATGGCCCCCAAGAACGGCAAGAAGGTCGCCGTCGTCGGCTCCGGCCCGTCCGGCATCACCTGCGCCGGCGAGCTCGCCCGCAACGGCTTTGACGTCACCGTCTTTGAGGCCTTCTTCACCGGCGGCGGCGTGCTGGTCTACGGCATCCCCGAGTTCCGTCTGCCCAAGGCAGTCGTCAAGCGCGAGATCGACGGCCTGGAGGACATGGGCGTCAAGTTTGAGTACAACTCCGTCGTGGGCAACATGGCCACGGCCGAGGAGCTGTTCGAGCAGGGCTTCGACGCCATCTACGTGGCGACCGGCGCTGGCCTGCCCAAGTTCCTCAACGTCCCCGGCGAGAACCTGCCCAACGTCTTCTTCGCCAACGAGTACCTCACCCGCGTGAACCTGATGAAGGCCAACAAGTTCCCCGAGTACGACACCCCCACCAAGCACGGCAAGAACGTCGTCGTCTTTGGCGGCGGCAACGTGGCCATGGACGCCGTCCGTACCGCCAAGCGCCTGGGCGCCGAGCATGCCATCATCGCCTACCGTCGTACCGAGGACGAGATGCCCTGCCGTCGTGCCGAGCTGCACCACGCCAAGGCTGAGGGCGTCGAGGTTCTGCCGCTCGTTTCCCCGCTCGAGTTTGTCGCTGGCGAGGACGGCTCCGTGTGCGCCGTCAAGGTCCAGAAGATGGAGCTCGGCGAGCCCGACGAGTCCGGCCGTCGTCGCCCGGTGCCCATCGAGGGCGCCATCGAGGAGATTCCCTGCGACGTCGCAATCTCGGCTATCGGTACCAACGCCAACCCCTTCGCAAAGAAGATCGGCGGCAAGATGGAGCTCAACAAGTGGGGCTACATCGTCGCCGACGAGGAGACCGGCCAGACCACCGATCCCCGCATCTGGGCCGGCGGCGACATCGTCACCGGTGCCGCTACGGTCATTCTGGCGATGGGCGCCGGCAAGAAGGCCGCCGCTTCCATCACCAAGAGCCTGCTGGGCGAGTAATCACCTACAGCGTTAGCCATCAAACGGCAAAGTCCCCGTCGAGCACACGCCCGGCGGGGACTTTTTTCTATACCGGTCGACCGACCACCACAAAGGTGTCTGTCCCCTGTGGTGGTTTTTGGTCGGCTAACCTTCGAGCTGTGCCACTTTGTAGCGGTAGGCAGCGGCGATAACGTCTTTGCAACCCTCGCGGCCCAGCTTGGCGCGGTTGACGACGATATCCTTGCCGCTCGTCATCTTCCACTTTCCGGCGCTATAGCGCTTATAGAACGCCTCGCGCGCCTTCTGCTGCTGCTTGACCAGCTTGGCACCCTTCTTTTTGTTGAGGCCGCGCTTTTTGCGCACGATCTCGACGCGGTCCTCAAAGGGTGCGGTCACCAGCACGGCAATGTGATTGGGGTTGTTGCGCAGCAGGTAATCGGACAGACGGCCTTCGATAATGCAGCTCTCGGTCTCGCCCAGATCCAAAATCACCTGGCTCATCTTTTGGAACAACTTGTCCGAGTACGAACGCGCATCGTAGCGGTCGGGCAGAAACGCCATATTCTCCACGGCCAGGCGCTCGTCGTAGGCAGCCATCTTGTCGAGCGACTCGCCCGCGCGCAGCGACGCACGCACCAGTAGCTCGTTATCGTACAGCGGAATCCCCAGCTCATCGGCAAGGATACGGCCAATCTCGTGGCCCTCGGCACCAAAGTCGCGCGCGATGGTAATGACCACAGGACTCTTCTTGTTCTCCAGATCGCTCATCGCGATTCCTTTCTAACAGATGAGAAAAAGGCTGTCTATCGCCTTTTCTCACGATAGCGTACCAGGGAAAGCCAGGCTATGCGGCCACGATGCGACGTTGATATGCCCTCACCAGCAGCGAGATACCAAAGTTGAGCACAAAGTACATCGCAAACACCAGGCCGTAGAGCATAAGCACCTGCGACAGGTCGATCGCATGGGCCATCACGACATTTGCCGTGTACATGAGCTCGGCCACGTTAATGCCCGAAAGATACGAGCTGTCCTTAATGACGGTCGTGCACTGGCTAAACAGCGCCGGAATGATCGTCTTAAACGTCTGCGGCAGAATGATGTAGCGCATGGTGGCAAAGAAGCCGAAGCCCTGGCTCTGTGCTGCCTCAAACTGGCCGCGTGGAATCGAGTTGAGGCCGCCGCGCACAATCTCGGCCATAACAGCGCTGGTAAACAGCGTAAAGGCGATGGTCGAAATCACAATATCCAAACCCTGCACCGTAAAGTAGATAAACAGGATCCACAGCAGGTTCGGCGTGCAACGGAACAGCTCGATATAGGCGCTCACCAAAATACGGAACGGGCGGGGCGCATAGCTTTTAACGAGCGCCAGCACCGTGCCAAAGATGAGCGAGAAAAAGATCGACAGCGCCGAGATCTCGATCGTCTTAACAAAGCCGCCCCAAATGTAGAGCAGGTTGGTCGCGTTGAAGATTTCCATGCGCTAGGCCTCCTCTACGTTGTCGAGCCCCAGCTCGGCCAGGCTCACACCGCGCGGACGCTCCTTGGAGCGGCGCTCGAGCCACTGCACCAGCATGGCGAGCGGAAAGCAGATGATGAAGTACATAAGGCAGCAGACGATGTATCCCTGCAGGTAACCGTACAGACTCACAAAGTTGTCGGAACGGTACATAAGGTCGCCGCCGGCCACAAGCGCCAGCACCGACGTGTTCTTGACCAGGTTGAGCGCCTGGTTACACAGCGGCGGCAGAATGATCTTGAATGTCTGGGGCAGCACGATGTACCAGTACGCCTGCGCACGGGTGAAGCCCTGGCTCTGGGCCGCCTCCATCTGACCGCGCGGAACCGCCTCGATACCGGTGCGGATGACCTCCGAAATGTAGGCCGCGTGATATAGGCCCACACCCAAGAAGCCCAGCACGAACGGCGCGATGCGCACCGGCTGGTCGGCACCGGTTATGGCCTGCAAAAACTGCGGACCGGCCATGTACATAAAGAGCACCTGTACGGGCAACGGGGTGTTCTGGTAAAACTCCACGTACACGCGGCTTATGGCGCGCAGCACGCGCGAACGAGTGGTAGAGAACACGCCCAGCAGCGTGCCCAGCACCAGCGACAGCAGCAGACCGGCAACGACCACCTGCAGTGTCACGCCAAAGCCCTCCCAGAAGGGCCCCATGTTTTGAAATGTCGTCGACCAGCGGTCGGCGTCAAACAATCCTTCGAGCATTTGATTCCTTCCTTGGACGATGCGCCTATACAAGACCCCAGGTCTTGACCTCTTGGTCGAGCCAGCCGTCGGCCAAGCGATCGCAAATCACCTGATCGACCACGGCCGAAAGGTCGCAGCCCTTCTTGGTCGCCACGCCGTAGCCCTGCTCGCCAAACTTGACCTCGGGCTGCAGCAGCTCAACGGTCTCGTTCATGTAACCGGCCAGCGTGGAGCGGTCCATGGCAAAGACGTCGATATTGCCGGCGTCGAGCGAACTCTTGATGATGGGGTAGCCGCTAAAGGCCCTAAACTCGGGCTTGCAGCTAAAGCCGTTGTCCTTGATCATCTGCTCGATCAGGCCCTGCGTGGTAGCACCCTGGCTCACGCCGATGACCTTGCCATCCAGGTCCTCAATCGAGGTAAAGCCCGAACGCTTCTTGACCATGAGTCCCACGTAGTCGGTGCGGTACGGCGTCGAGAAATCCCAGCTCTTCTTGCGCTCGTCGGTGATGGTGTAGGTCGCCGCGACTACGTCAAGTTGGCCGTTATCGATCAGCGGGCCGCGTGTCTTGGGCGTTACATCGGTAAACTCGACAAGCTCCTGGGCGCGGGCCTCCTTGTAGCTCACGCCAAAGACGGCAGCGGCGATCTGGTAGCACAAATCGACTTCCATGCCCTCAAAGCGGCCCTTGGCGGTGTCGTAATAGCCATAGCCGGGAACGTCCTTCTTAACACCGGCATTCAGATGGCCACGCGACTTGATAGCCGCAAGCTTGGACCCCTTGTCGGAGCCCTCGCCGCTGGTGGAGTTGCCGCAACCGGTAAGCGCGGTCCCCGTCAGCGCAAGCATGCCGGCGCCAGCCAGCTGCAAAAAGTGACGGCGCGACACGGCCGCCCTCGTCATATCCGTCATGTCCATCACCGCGCCTAGTGCAGAATCTTGGACAGGAACTCGCGGCAGCGCGGGTTCTCGGGGTTATCGAAGAAGTGCTCGGGTGTGCCCTCCTCCAGGATGCGGCCGTCCTCCATAAAGATGACGCGGTCGGCCACCTGGCGCGCAAAGCCCATCTCATGCGTCACACAGATCATGGTGATATCCTCCTGCGCGAGCTCAATCATAACGTCAAGGACTTCCTGGACCATCTCGGGATCGAGCGCCGAGGTCGGCTCGTCAAACAGGATGATGGGCTGCTTGGTGCACAGGGCACGGGCGATGGCGATGCGCTGCTGCTGACCGCCCGAGAGGTTCTGCGGATACTCACCTGCCTTATGCGCCATGCCGACGCGCTTGAGCGCGGCGATGGCGATCTCGGTCGCCTCCTCCTTGCTCTTCTTTTGCAGCTTGATGGGCGCGAGCGTCAGGTTGCCCAGCACCGTCATGTTGGGATACAGGTTGAACTGCTGAAACACCATGGAGCTATACTTGCGAGCCATCTCCAGGTGGTTCTTTTTGGTGAGCGGCGTACCGTCGATGACGACCTCGCCCGACGTGGGCTCCTCCAGATAATCGACGCAACGGATGAGCGTCGACTTACCCGAGCCGGAAGGCCCGATCATTACGAGCTTCTCACCGCGCTTGACGGTGAGGTTGATATCTTTGAGCACATGCAGGTCGCCAAAGTACTTGTTGAGATGCTTGATCTCGATCATGTCTGCCATGAATGTCCCTTCCCTGCGTTTACACGAGTTGAACTATTGTACGGAAAGAACCACGTTTCCGCAGCCAACACTACATTCCCGTAAAGAACCTGCAACCTTTAACCCACTCATTGGGGACAGGCTTAAATGAGTACCCAACCCAGCAAAAAGGGGCGCGACCGCTATGGCCACGCCCCCCAACATCAACTATGTACCGCTCGGCCCCTACGCAAGCTTTGCGCCGACGATCTTTGCTGCTGCCGGCTTGTCAAAGTTGCCGCCGGTGGCCTTGCCCAGAGCGCCCATGACCTGGCCCATCTGCTTCTTAGAGGTCGCGCCCAGCTCGGCGATGACCTGCTCGATCAGGGCCTCGAGCTCCTCGCCCGAAACCTGCGCGGGCAGCAGGCTCTCCAGAATCTTGACCTGCTCGGTCAGGTTGTCGGTACGCTCCTGGTCGGTACCGGCCTTAATGGACATCTCCAACGTCTCGCTCGTCTGCTTAATCAGACGCTTGATCATGCTGTTGACGTCTTCCTCGGTCACATCGCGGCGCTCGTTGACCTCGATATTCTTCACCTCGGCCTTAACCTGGCGAATGATAGACAGGCGAACCTTGTCCTTGGCCTTCATGGCCGCAATCATTTCCTTCTGCAGCTCTTCGTTGGTCATCTGCATATCCTCCTCAATAGCGTGGGCGGCACTCACGCGGGCACCGCCCCATGATTACTCAGTCGTCGACGAATCGTCGGTCGAACTCTTGGTGACGCCCTTCAGGCTGACGTTGTACGGCACGTCCTTGGGCATGGTGTTAACGGTGATGTCGGCGTCCTTCTTGTACTGCTCCAGCCACTCGCTGTACGCGGTGCTTGCCGCCTGAGTCTTCACCACGTTGGAGACGTACTTCTTGATGTCCTTGGGCACCTGCTTAATGTCATCAACCTGATTATCGACATGGAAGTAGTCGGTGCACTTGATGATGTGGTAACCATAGGTCGACTCAACGACGTCACTCACATCGCCCTTGTTGAGCCCCTCGAGCGCCGCCTGGTAGCTGTCGACGAAGGTGGTGAGCTTGTCCCAGCCCACATCGCCCTTCTTGTCCTTGGAGCCGGTGTCGTCGGAATACTGCTTCACGGCGTCCTCAAAGCTCAGCTCGCCGGAGTTAATCTTGTCCAGGCACTCCTGCGCCTTGGCCTTGGCGGCGGCCTTGTCCTCGTCGGAAGCGTCAGAATCGACCTTGATCAGAATATTCGACGAACGACGGGCGTCGTTGTAGTTGGACAGGTTCTCATTGATGTAATCGACAATCTCGCTGTCCTTGGGCTTGCTGGTGGGTGCCACGGCATCCTTGAGCTTCTGCTGCGCCAGGCTCTCCTTGAGCGAATCCTTGTAGGTGTCCTCGGTGTAGCCGTAGGTCTTAAGCGTCTTCTTAAAGGCTTTGGCGCCGCCCGCGCTCTTGCACGCGTCCTTCCAAGCCTTCTCGACCTCCTCGTCCGACACCGTCACGCCATTCTCCTTCTGCGCTTGCTGAAGCAGGATCTGCTGCGCGTAGGAGTCGATGAGCTGCTTGCGGTACTTCTTGGGTGTGAGGTCGTTGTCGACCAGGTACTGTGCCCAGTCCTTGTCCTTGGTGTAGCCGTAGGACGTGCGCATGCTCATAATCTGCTTGGTCACGGTGTCCTCGGTAAGGTTGGTGCCGTTGATAGTGGCAGCCACACCACCAGTGAGCTTATAGCCCGAGCTGGCACTTTCGGTCTGCGACATCAGGCCGGAGCACGCCATGGCCGAGACGGAGAGCAGCATCGCCAGCACGCCGATGACCACCAGGACAATCTTGACGGTCTTGGACACATAGGTCTTGCGCTGCTTCTTACGAGAGCTGGAGGCGGCGCGGGACCGTTGCTCGGACGTCGGCGCGACCTCGGGGTTCTTTTTCTTATTTGCCATGTTTGGCCTTTCGCATCACGAATCGAACAAACGCCATTGTGTCACAACGCAGCCCCCGCGGCACACCTGGTGCATGGGGGACAGGTTAATCTGCACCATTTTGGTGCAAAGGGGACAGGTCTGGCAGTTGGCAGTTAGGGACGTTCCTTTTCTGCCGGCAGATGGAGACTGTCCCCGGCTGCCGGCAGTCCCCCAGTGCCGGCCTTAAAAGTGTCGACGGATGGCGTCGACCATGTCCTGCTGCGTGGCCTGGCCGAGCACGTCGGCTGCGGAGTCGGCATCCATAAAGATATTCATGAGCGCTTGCAGGGCCTCGACCTGGCCGCCCGGCTCGGCAATACCCAGGTTGATGATGATCCGCGCCGGCACGGGAGCGCCCATGCCCGCCATAGCATTGAACGTCACGGGCGCGGAGGGCTTCACCACTGCGATATAGGGCTTAGCCACAAATCCGGGATCGGTATGCGGGATGGCAATATTGGCCGCTGGCATGGCGAGGCCCGTGGGATAGTTGTCCTCGCGCGTACGGACGGCATCGAGCCAACCGGACGCAATGTAGCCGCGCGGAGCGAGCTCGCCCTCGAGTCGCGCAAACACCTCACCCGGCGTCGCGCACTCCCAATCAAAAAATACCAGCTCAGGCGAGAATAGCATCTCGGCGTTATCCGCCATACCGTCCTCCAAAGTTGCATGAGGTTCACAATGCCCCATATGATAGCGAAACGAGACAGGCAAGGTTAGCCGAGGATCCCAATCATCTCGAGTGCACGGGCAGGCGTCAGGCAAACTTCAGGCATCGCCTCCAGCATGCGCCGGTCGCTCGTGACCACGTAGTCAACATCTGCCGTCTCGCCCGAAGCGATGATGAGGTTGTCTTCAAGATCCGGCATGCGTTTGCCAAGCATGCGCGCCATCTCGCACTCTGCCAACGAAAGCGGAGAGGCGGTTGCCACCTGCATCATGTGCTCAATGCAGGCCCATGACGCCGAGGTAAACGACACGTTAATCCCATTCGCATTCCGCCGGGCTAGTCGCCGGGGCAAAATATAGAACACATCCTTTGCCGTCGTTGGGGCATACAGAAGGTCAATCATTCCTGCCTCGGCCAGTTCAACCAATCTTTTCGCTTCGTCGAACGCCCCCTCTTGCAGGTAATAATCGAGCCAAACGTTCGTATCCACCAAGAGATGCTTTGCCTCAATCATCGGCAATTCGCCTCAATGTCGGCAATCATCGCGTCATACATATCATCTCGTACGGCATCCCAGTCTTCCGAAGATGATCCAGCTGGCGCAAAATCCGAAGCACTTAGTCCCAACGAGGAAAAAGCTAGGCCACACCCCTGCTCGGCCAGGCTCTCCGCACGGGGCGCCTCACGCTTATCCGTCACCATAAATCCCGGCAACGTTTGATGCTCGACAAGATAGGCCCAAAGCGCACGAATGGCATCGCTCGGCCCCAATCCATTGCGTGTTAGGACCGCATCGCCACCAGCCTTGAGCATAGGATCGATTCGTGTGTTGAGCTGCACCGTTGCTGTACCCATAGCGGCTCCTCTCTACTTGCTAGCAGTATAGCAAACATAAAAGGCCACGCAAAAGGGCCCCGCCCGCACGCGGACGGAACCCTATCGGATTTTTTGGGATGGAAATGACACCCGTCACGTTATTCAGAGTCCAAAATCAAAGAGGCTATAAAAGCTGAGAGGGCTCATGTGATTCCATAAGCCCCCTCAGCTTTTTCGATAGTTAAGTCACAACAGCGCTTCGTCATTAACAAACACAAGCTGCCTCATTTTCCCGCTTCTGCCCTTTAGGCCCAATACGGAATATACCTTCGATATTTGGCGCCCGCATCCTCGTCCTCTTCCTTTATCAACGCCTCTTCCAGGCACTCTCTGATTAGACGAGACATCGCCACCGTGTTTTTCTTTTCATCGGAAAGTCCAAAACGCTCTCGCAGTGACTGATTGCTCATCGACTCGCCTTGGGCGTACAAAAGACAAGCATGCCAGTACACAGCATTTTTTCGTTCGCTTTTTTTCATTCGAGTATATGGGCAATCGCAATAGAGCGTCACGAGCGTTCCCAGCCCGCCCTCACTCTTGATAACCGGTGAAGGCATGCCGGCTTTTTCGAGCGAATCTACGATTAAATCCCAGCCCGTACCGCCTTCTTCGCAAAGATCCATTTGGCGCATGAGGGACGCCATCATCGAATTGCGCGTTTTCGGCTGCGCGTTGAGCACGCGTTCTGCCGGAATAAGCGTTGTCCCGGGATTAGAAAACTCGATACGATTGTCGTAAATCGCAACAAGAGGCCCCGCCGTGTTGTCAGCGATGTCTTGATGGATCACGGCATTTGATAGCAGTTCGCGAATCGCCCTTTGGGGGTAGGCCGTCTGGATGCGTCGAAATGCGCCATCCAACGTCTCAACAGCCGGAATCATCGACATGATCAGTTGCTCAGCCTGCGGAAGCGCTAAAGCGTAACCCTTATCGATTTCAGTATCACCAATAATGTCAAAGCTGCCTTTTCCCGCATATCGCACAATTCGCAGCATGCGTTTTCTGAGCTCCGGATAGCGAGAGAGCCTCTTTCCCACTAGAAGCATCCCCAAGCGCGTCATGCTATAACGGCCGTTGTCTTGGCGATGAATCAGCTCTTGCTCACAGAGAGCAAGAATTACTCCGTCCAGATCGACGGGTCTCCTCAATCTGCACAGCTCAAAATATGCATCAATATCCAGAATCTCGGCGACCTCTTGAGGCGTCAGATCGCTCTCAACTACAGCGAGCTCCGCGTTCCCCGCCTGCAAGCGACGCCACAGCTCCGCCTCTCGCGCACTACCAGGAAGCAGTTCTGCCGTCGAAGATCCCTCTCGGATGTAGGCGGTCTTATCAAAATAGACCGGCTGAGCGTTCGCGGCGTGCACTTTCAGCACCACAAAGTGCTTTGTCTCATGGTCAATAACCGCAAACTCGTAATTCGCATTGTTTGAGAGCGCAAGCTTGAGCCACATCAAAAGCTCTTGGTTTCCCTTGCCCTTTGCGTGATATGGGTTGAACTGGGTACCCACAAGCTCATGAGCATCGTCGCTCACGCCCCAGATCTTATAGGCATATGCACGGCCGCAGTAAGCGGCAGCGTTGGCAAGCGCAGAGATGTTGTTAGCGCCGGAATAATTTAGCCAAATATAGTCGGCCGAGATTGACCAATCCCG
>URHQ01000011.1 GCA_900547655.1 uncultured Collinsella sp. | reverse complement strand
AATGCGTCCCACCCTGAGGCTCGATTCCGGGACACGGTTTCCGTTTGAAGCCCCGATGGGAAAGCGTGTCCCGTTCCGAGAGCTCATTCCGGGATGCAGTTTCCGCCAGAGATGCCACCGGGAAAGCGTATCCCGTTTTGGAGCCAAATTCCGGGTCGTAGTTTCCGCCTGAGGGCCGATCCGGAAACGGCATCCCATTCTGAAGCCGAAATCTGGAACGCACTTTCCGCCAAAAGTCGCAAAAGGAAAGCACATCCCATTCCCGGCATCAAATCAGGACGCGCTTCATTATCCCCGCCCACACATCTCGGCAAACGAGATCAGCTTGACGTCTCCCCTACTCTCCGCGGCATCCCGACATCCCTGCGTAAAGCCGCTTTTTGAGAAAAGCGCATAGCTTTTTCGTTGCCGTCTAAAGAGCTCGCTTCGGTGCACGAGCTTTTGCAGCACGTCTTCGCCCACCGGTTCATTGCGCCATTTGCACTCCGCAAACAGCGCAGCGCCCTCGCCATCGTCAACAATCAAGTCGATTTCTTCCTGCGTATGCGTGCGATTATCCGTCCCCCACCAGCGCCCGACACTCGCCGGAACCACATCGAGCTGGCCCGCGCGCGCGAGTTCGTACACGTATTGTCTGCATATAATCTCAAAAACCGTACCCATGTAATCCGATACGTGCGGCTCAATGCGCTCATACGCCATCGCGGCCATATCGTTTTGAATCAGCCCGATGTTCTGCGGCACAAACTTGTACCAGAACCTAAACATCTGATCGCTCAGCAGATACACGGCTCGCTTATTGCTCGTCTCGTTTAGGGGCAGCTCGCGCTCGACAATCCCAAGCGACGCCAGCTTATCCACATAGCTCTTTACGTTGCTCGCAGGGATTCCCGTAGAGCTCGCAATCTCCGAGATCTTCGAGCGCCCCTGGGCAATTGCCTGCACGATCGCATCATATTGCTCGGGATTGCGGCACTCTTGCAACAGCAGGTTACTCGGCTCCTCAAAGAGATAGCCCGTAGGAGTAAGGAAAAGACGTTTGATGTTGTCCTTGAGCGATACGGCAGGATCGACTTTCTCGATATATGCAGGAATGCCGCCCGTCATGCCATAGCAAACCGCAGCGTCTTCGCGACCCATGCTATGCCACAGGCCGAGGGTCGTCATAAAATCGAGCGGCATGATCTTAAACTGGGCCGTACGCCTACCGTATAGCGGACTCTCGTAGCCCAACACCTGCTCTTCCATAAACGAAAGCGACGACCCGCACAGGATAAGCATAAGCTTGGTCTCTTTGTACAAGTGATCGATCTTGTCTTGCAGCAACGAGCTGATCTCGGGATTCGATTGGGCGAGATAAGGATACTCGTCGATCACGACAATCAAACGTTCCGTGCGAGCCATGGTGGCCAATGCATCAAACGCTTCGTCAAAACTACGAAACGACACGCTTGCAGCACCAACCGAACCCGCAAGTATCGCCTGGCTAAAGCCGTGCAGGTTTGCCTCTGCATTGGTACGACGAGCTTGAAAGTAAATAGCATTCTTACCTTGGATGAACTCTGTGATAAGGCGCGTTTTACCTACGCGACGGCGGCCGTAAATCACAGGCATCTCAAAGGAGCCCGTGCCATACAGTCGATTGAGCTCGGACATTTCCGCTGCTCTTCCGATAAACATAGGGCCATCCTTCCTTTACGTTATAGCTAGCTATATTATACCTTCCTATAATATAGCTAGCTATAACGTAATTCGACAAGCGGCGCACGAAAAGGGGCGGTACACCACCGCTCATGGACCGTTCTGGAAAATGAATCCCGTTCTGGAGCCAAAAACTGGGCCGTAGTTTCCGCAGATACAAGGCGACAGTCCGCCGCCCTTATCACATGCCTTCAAATATGCGATCCGGTAACACAAAACAGCAGATAGAATGCTCTTTTTCAAAAAAGTACACGTTCCGAAACTTACCAAGACTTCATATCCAGCTACCGTTCACGGTCGCCGATTACCGCCCACCGATTCAAACAAGAAATATGACGTCAAAACCAGGCCATCTACCTGCATGGTTAGATTTTGGTCAGCTTTTGGTCAGCTGAGCGGCAAGTTCCAGCTGATACGTTTTTGCTACCCAAAAGGAGGCGGTAGCTCATGACCCATTGCAATGACCAACTCATCGACCAGCTGCTCACTCAAGCCGAACAAGAGGGGCGCTGTCTGATTCCCCCGAGCACGGCGATCCGGAAAGCGCTCCTTCGGCGCACCGGCGGCACGGTTGTCTCGCCCATGCCGGGGTTGTTTGCGCGAAAAACGCGCTGGGATGAACTCAACCGAGCGCAACGCCATTGCGAGATTATCCGCGCCCTTGCGATCATCCATCCCGATTGGACGTTCTGCTCGTTTTCGGCAGCTTGCCTGCTGGGGCTCGAGGTCTCGTGGCGACACCTGAATGTTGTGCATGTCTGCAGTGCCACCAAGCCGTCGACTCGTCCGGGCGCACATATTCAGCGACACCAGATTGAGCCGGCCGGAGCAATACGCAGAGCCAGCATATCGGTAACGCCGCCCATCCAAACGGCCACAGATTGCCTGCTGCAAACTGGTTTTGCCGACGGCATGCCCATTGCCGATTCGGCGATCTCAAAGCTCGGCCTTGCGCCGGAACAGCTGATGGAGGCCGTTGAGCAACGAGCGACTGCCCGCAATGGTCGCGCGATTCGCACCGCCCTCACAACGCTTCGATATGCCGACGCCCGCGCCGAGAGCGGCGGGGAATCGGTCGCCCGAGCCGTCATGATCGAGACGGGCTTTGCGCCCGACTGGCTTCAATACGAGTTGACGGACCCCTTCGATTCGGCCAAGCCCATACGAACGGACTTTGCCTGGGAGCGCCAGGCGCGGGAACTCACGCTGGGCGAGCTCGACGGGCTCATCAAATATACCGACCAGACCATGCTGGCCGGACGCACCACCGCCGAGGCGCTCGTCGCCGAACGACAGCGCGAGGCGCACCTATCGCTCTACGGTCACCCTCTGCTGCGCTTTACCATGAACGAGGTCCGCTCGGCAGGAATGCTCGCCAAAAAGCTGCAGACGGCAGGCATCCGGCAGACCGTGCTGCCGATATGGCTCAACGAGGTAGAGCTGTAGGAGCTGCTGGGGCACACATTGCCGCGCCGTATCTCACCAATCTGGGACACGCATTCCCCACAGCCACGCTGGCGGAAAGCGCGTCCCAGTTCGGACACTCAAAACGGGATGCACTTTCCGTATGGCGGGCCTAGCGGAAAGCGTGTCCCGGAATCAGGTCTCGGAACGGGTCGTGCTTTCCGGTTGAGTCCTTCAGCGGAAACCGCATCCCGGAATAAACGCTCAAACTGGGATGCACTTTCCAAACGGCCGGCCAGCGGAAAACACATCCCATTCTGAGGCATGATTCCGGGACACAGCTTCCGCATGCGGCCCCGTTGGGAAAGTTCATCCCGTTCCGAGGCTGGATTCCGGGACGCAGTTTCCGTATGCGGAGGCGCTCCAAACAAAAGGCCCCGGCTCGAGATGGAGCTGGGGCCAAAGGCGCAGCGTATGTAGTTGATGTTGAGCGCGAACAGCCCATCAGCAATGGCTGTCCGCACCCTACCCTACCCGCGGTTGCGGACGCGGCTGTAGGGCGTATCCACCATGGGCAGATCGGGACGCAGCTTGCCGTCAAATGCGCGATAGGCGTTCTGTACGGCGGGCGCCGTGGGAATCGTTGCGATCTCGCCGATGCCCTTGCCGCCGTATGCCACGGGCAGCAGCTCGTCCTTCTCCACGTAGATGGCGTGGATATCCGGAATCTCGGGCGCGCGGAACAGTCCGAGCGTGCCGTACCTGGCCTGGGGCACGCAGTCCTTGAGCGGCCAGTCCTCGGTAAGCGCATAGCCCATACCCATAAGCACGCCGCCTTCGATCTGCCCCTGGATAGAGATGGGGTTGACCACCTTGCCGGAATCATGCGCGGCATAGACCTCGCTCACGCGGCCGTCATCGTCCAAAATGACCACATGCGTGGCAAAGCCGTAGCAGATGTGGCTCTTGGGGTTGGGAACGTCGGCGCCCAGCTTGTCGGTCGGCTCCAGATACACGTAGCCAAACTCGCATCCCTCGAGCGCCTTGATGGCGGTCGCGGGATCCTGAGGATGCATGCCCTGGCCGGCGACGAGTTCCTGCGTGCGCAGCTGATAGGCGCGACCGTCGTCGTACTCAATCTTGACGCCGTCGCCGTGCGCGCTCACGGGAGTATCGGGTGCGGGCTTGCCGGCCTCGATGTCAAGCATGGCATCGCGCAGCAGGAAGGCGGCACCGCGCACGGCCTCGCCGGTCACGACCGTCTGACGCGAGCCAGACGTGGTGCCGGAGTCGGGAGCGTTCTCGGTGGAGCACTCGCCGTTGGCGATGCAGCGAAGCGGCAGACCGCATGCCTCGGCAACGTCCTGCAAAAAGACGGTGTTGCAGCCCTGGCCGATGTCGGACGTGGCGGCATAGACCACGGCCACGCCGTTCTCGATGCGAATCTTGCAGCGGCCGGCATCGGGCAGGCCCACGCCCACGCCGGCGTTCTTCATGGCGCAGGCGATACCGGCGTGTCCGGGATGCGCATAGTAGGCATCCTTGACCTCGAGCAGCGTCTCTTTAAGCGCCGTGGAGCAGTCGGCAATCTGGCCGTTGGGCAAAACCTCGCCCGGCTCGATAGCGTTTCGGTAACGAATCTCCCACGGATCCAGGCCGACCTTTTCTGCCAGCAGGTCGATCAGGCTCTCGAGCGCAAACTCGGACTGGCAAACGCCAAAGCCGCGGTACGCGCCGGCGGGCGGGTTGTTGGTGTAGTAGCCATAACCGCGAATGTCGGTGTTCTGGTACTTGTAGGGGCCGACGGCATGCGTGCAGGCGCGCTCGAGCACCGGGCCGCACAGCGACGCGTAGGCGCCGGTGTCAAAGTTGATCTCGCAATCCAGGCCGGTAAAGTTGCCCTCGGCGTCGCAACCCAGCGTAAAGGTACCGTCCATGGCATGACGCTTGGGATGGAACGCGAGCGACTCGGCACGCGTGAGCTTGCACTTCACAGGACGCTGGAACTTATAGGCAGCAAGCGCGGCCAGGTGCTGGATGGACACGTCCTCCTTGCCGCCAAAGCCGCCGCCCACGAGCATGGTCTCGACGACCACGCGCTCGGGCTCGCTATCCCAGCCAAACATGTGGGCGCACTCTTTGCGCGTATCGTAGGCACCCTGGTCGGTCGACTGCACCTTGACGCCGTTCTTGTACGGGAAGGCAACGGCACACTCGGGCTCCAAGAAGGCATGCTCGGTAAAGGGCGTGGTAAAGCGCTGCGTCACGGTGAACGCGCTTTCGGCCAGCGCCTTGGCGGCGTCGCCGCGCGTCACATGACGGCTCTGGCACACGTTGTCCTTGAGCTCCACCGTGTTGCCAAAGGCAAAGAAGCTGTCGTGCAGACGCGGGGCGTCGGCGGCCCTGGCCTCGACAATGTTGCGCACGGGCTCCAGCGGCTCGTAGTCAATCTTTACGAGCTTCTTGGCCTTCTCGAGCGTCGCCTCGTCCTCGGCGACCACCAGCACGATGGCATCGCCCACGCAACGGGTGATATCGCCCTGAGCGATCATGACGTCCCAGTCCTGGATAAGGTGGCCGACCTGGTTGACCGGCACGTCCTCGGCGCGCAGGATGCCCACCACACCGGGCAGGGCCTCGGCCTTGGAGGTGTCGATGGAGAGCACGCGGGCGCGCGGATACTTGGAGCGCACGGCGCTGGCGTAGGTCAGGCCCGGCTGATCGAGCTCGTCGATGTCGTCGGGATACTTGCCCTCACCGAGCACCTTCTTGCGCACGTCGATACGGAAGGCGCGCTTGCCCACGCCGTAGTCATCGCCGCGCTCCAGGTCCTCGTCGATCTGCTTTTCGCCGCGGAGCACCGCAGCGGCCAGCGAGATGCCCTCGATAATCTTTTTGTAGCCGGTGCAGCGGCAGACGTTACCGCGAATGGCGTACTTGATCTGTTCCTCGGTGGGCTCGGGGTCCTCGGCGATGAGCGCTGCGCCCGCCATGACCATGCCGGGGATGCAAAAGCCGCACTGCACGGCGCCCACGGCGCCAAAGGCGTACACAAAGGCCTCGCGCACGTCCTGGGGCAGGCCCTCGACGGTCACGATGTTGCGACCGGCGGCAAGAGCGGTGGTCAGCACGCACGCCTTGACGGCCGCACCGTCCACATGGATGGTGCAGGTACCGCAAGCACCTTCGGAGCAGCCGTCCTTGGCGGAATGGATGTGCAGGTCGTCGCGCAGGTAGCGCAGCAGCGGTTTGTTTTGGGTCGTCGTGCGCTCGACGCCGTTAACGGTAAAAGTGAATTCCTGTGCCATGGTGATTCCCTTCTACACGCCAGCGGCGATGCCGGTGCGGTCGTGGATGGCGCCATGCGGGCAGACGACGGCGCACATGCCGCACGACAGACAGTCCACGCCGTCGATATGGGCACAGTTGTCCTCGATGCGGATAGCGCCGGCAGGGCACTTTTTGGC
This sequence comes from uncultured Collinsella sp., assembly GCA_900547655.1. Lineage (GTDB taxonomy): Bacteria > Actinomycetota > Coriobacteriia > Coriobacteriales > Coriobacteriaceae > Collinsella. The sequence continues at coordinate 28,432 of URHQ01000011.1, read as the reverse complement.
GCACATACCGCAACCGATGCAGCTCGTGTCGCAGATCTTGCGCGCAATGGCGCCCTTATCGGTGTTGTTGCAGCGCACCAGAATGTTCTGGTAGCCGGGAACGAAGGCAATCACGCGCTGCGGGCACGCCATGCCGCACAGGCCACAGCCCGTGCACTTGGAGCGATCCACGCGGGCGATGCCATCGACCAGCGCAATGGCGCCGTGGGGGCAGGCCGTGACGCAGGCGCCACAGCCAATGCAGCCTTCGCTGCAGCGGGCGTCGCCGCCTGCGGAGGCGCAACCACTTCCGCAGGCAACGTAGGCCACGTTATGTTGAATGGATTTGGCCATAAGAGACTCGCCTATTTCTTAAGAAGGTACGAATAGTTGTCGCGCACAGCCCTGATGGTCAGGCGGACGGCCTCGGGAAGGCCGGTGTTGACGGCATCGACCGAGACGGTGCGGACCGTGCCGGCGACGCGGACCTTAAAGTGGTCCTCGTCCACGGCCAGGAAGCCCTCGTTCTCGGAGTTCTCCATGTCCTGCTCGCTCCAGAACAGGGTGAGCTTGTCCTTATAGGGACGACCCTCCTGGTAGGGACAGAACACGGCGCAGTTGCCGCACTCGTTGCACATGCCGTCGACATGGACGACCTGATGCTTGGACAGGCCCGGCACCTTAATGGCAACGTTGGCGCGGTTGGGGCACACGTCGCAGCAGACCTCGCACACCGAGCCGCAGCCCAGGCAGCGAGTCTTGGTGCAGTTGCGCTTGTCGCGGCACAGCGACCCCTTGCGCTCGTAGCAGGTGTCCTCGCGACCGGCCTGAGCATTCTGGTCGGTGTACTTGTTAAAGTCCACACCGGCGATGGCACGGGCGACTTCGGCGGCATCGGCAATAGCCTCGACCACGGTAGCAGGACCGCGACGGCAGTCACCTGCAGCCCAAACGCCCTCGACGCCGGTGGAGGTGGCGGCAAGACGGCCGCGACGGTCGTGCTCGACGCCCGCGGCATCGTACAGGCTGGCATCGATGCCCTCGCCCACGGCGCAGATCACCGTGGTGGCGGAAAGCTCGACGGTCTCGCCCGTGGCGACGGGGCTGCGACGGCCGCTTGCATCCGGCTCGCCAAGCTCCATAACGTCGCAGGTCAGCACGGCGCCGTTAAGCGCCTTGGGGGCCAGCAGCTCGCAGAACTCAACGCCGTCGGCAAGAGCAAGATCGAGCTCTTCCTCGTCGGCGGGCATCTGCTTCTTGGTGCGGCGATACACCAGGCGCACGTTTTTCACGCCAGCCAGGCGCTTGGCCACGCGGGCCGCGTCCATGGCGGTGTTGCCGGCGCCAATGACCACGACGTCCTCGCCCAGCTCGAGCTTCTCGCCCTTCTTGGCGGCCTCGAGGAACTCCAGCACATCGAGCTCGGCGCCCTCGCCCAAGCCCGCAGAGCCGGGCATCCAGGCACCGGTGGCCACGACCACGTCGGTAAAGCCCTGGGCCTTGAGCTCGTCAATGGACTCAACGCGAGCGTTGAGCTGCACCTTGGCGCCAAAGGCTAGGCAGAGCTCGGCATCGTGGGAAATATCGTCGCTCGCGATGCGGAACTCGGGAATCACGTGACGGACCACGCCACCGAGCGAATCGCGAGCCTCAAAGATGGTGACGGGCACGCCGGCACGCGTCAGGAAGAACGCCGTCGCCAGGCCGGCCGGGCCGCCGCCGATAACGGCAACGTTGCGCTCGCCGTCGTTTGCGATGGCCTGGGCGCGCAGCTTGGGCAACACGGCGGTCATGGCCTCGCGGGCGGCCTTGAGCTTGCTGGCGCGAATCTGGGCGCCCTCGGGCTCGTAAAATGCACGCTCGCAGGCACGGCCGCAGGGATGCGGGCAGATGGTGCCGGTAATGAACGGCAGGGCATTGCGCTCGATGATGATGTTGAGCGCGTCCTCGTAGCGGCCCTCGTCAACAGCCGCCAAGTAGGCGGGAATGTCCTGCTGAATGGGGCAGCTCGTACGGCACGGCGTGGTAAAGCAGTCGGAAAGCGGGCTCTTGCCGGCGACCTTGCGGTCGGGCAGCGGGCGCAGCGGCTTCTTGTAGAGCGGGTTGGTGAGCGAATCGGTCTGAATCGCAGTCACGGCCTCGAGAGAGACGCCCGCGAACGGCTTACCATCCAGGTCGGTAAACTCGCCTGCCATCTGGCTAAAGCGCTCGTAGCCACCGGGCTTGAGCACGTCGGTCGCCAAGGTAACGGGCCAAATGCCGGCATCGTACAGAGCACGGATGTTGTAGACCGTGGCGCCGCCGGAGTAGCTGATGCGCAGCTTGCCATCAAACTGCTCGGTAATGCGGCGGGCAGCCTCGATGGTCAGCGAGAACAGCGAACGGCCGGACATGTACATCTCGGTGGAGGGCAGCTCGTTTCTCGTCACGTCGACGGGGAACGTGTTGGTCAGCTTGACGCCAAACTCCAGGCCGCGCTCGGCGCACAGGGCAATCAGGCGCTCGAACATGGGCACGGCATCGGCCCACTGCAGGTCCTCGCGGAAGTGCGTGTCATCGAAGACGATGTAGTCAAAACCCAGCTCGTTCAGACGCTGGCGGGCAAACTCATAGCCCAGCAGCGTGGGGTTGCACTTGATGTAGGTGTTGAGACCCTTCTCGGTAATCAGATAGGTCGCGATGCGCTCGATCTCCGCCGGCGGGCAGCCATGCAGCGTGGACTCGGTAATGGAGTTGGAGACGCGCGCCGGGATGGACTCGACAAACGCGGCATCGACATGCTCAAACTTGTCCAGGTTAGCGAGCGCCCACGTGCGGCACTCGTTCCAAACCTCGGAGCCGCTGGCGTCCTTCATGCCCTCAATGTACGCATCGACTTTGGGGCTCTTGATGCCCTCGAGGTCATAGCCCACGGACATGTTAAAGACAAAGCCGTCCGGGCTGCCCAGACCATACTCGCGGGCAATCAGGTGGCAGGCAAACCATGCCTTCACGTACTCGGCAAAGGCCTGCGGAACCTCGAGCTCGGTCGACCACTCGCAGTTGTAGCACTCGTCCTGCGCCACGATGCAGGGCTTGTTCACACACTTGGAGAGCTCCTCGCCGTCCATAACCTGAACGGTCTTGAGCTCAAAGAAGCGGGAACCGGCCACGTAGGATGCCACGATGTTTTGGGCAAGCTGCGTATTGGGGCCGGCGGCCGGGCCAAACGGAGTCTCGATGCGCTCGTCAAAAATGGGAAGCGCGCCCTCCTGGTTGGTCGTGACCATCTTGCGCACGCCAAAGATGGCGCCCTGGGTCTTGTGCTCCTCGATGATCCAGTTCATCAGCTGCGAAAACGGGATCGGCCTCATGATGTCGCTCATAATGAGCTCCTCTCTGTAACGCCCGGCGAGACCGCGCGGCGGGCGCAAATACGGTGTAGCGCTAGCACAGCGCCGGCGACCCCGCGGAGGCCGCCTATACGCGCGTCGAATGCGGCGAAACACCCGACGCGCGTGAATCTACTTGTGAATTAGTAGGTGCGATCGTTGAGCGTGCTCCAGAGCTTCTTGGACTCGGCCATGGTCCACGCGTTGATCTTGTCCTCATCGATACCGATAAACTCGCGATCCTTGTACAGGACGCGGCCGTTGATGATGGTGGTGCGGCAGTTTTTGCCCATCATGCCAAAGAGCATGTGGCCGTCGATGTTCTCCTCGCTCAGCGGCGTAAAGGGCTTGTAGTCCATGACGATGACGTCGGCGGCAGCGCCGGCCTCGAGCACACCGAGCTTGCGATCGAAGTACTTGCTGGCCATCTTCGCGTTATTCTCGAACAGCATGGTCATGGCCTCGCACCAGCCCACGTTGGGCATGGCGGCGTTGTGGCGCTGAATGATCAGGAAGACCTTAAGGCTCTCGAGCATATCGTGGGTGTAGGCGTCGGTACCCATGCACACGGGGATGCCGCGGCGGAAGAACTCGAGCACGGGGGCGCAGCCCACGGCGTTGCCCATATTGGATTCGGGGTTGTTGACGAGCCAGGTGCCGGACTCCTTGACGATATCCATCTCGGCAGGCGTCACGTGGATGCAGTGGCCCAGCATGGTGTCGGGACCCAGCAGGTTGTGCTGCAGCAGGCGCTCGACGGGGCTGATGCCACCGCGGTTGAGACGGGAGTCCCACACGTCGTTCATGCCCTCGCACACATGAATGTGAAAGCCGGTCAGGCCGTTGTTGGCCTCGGCCATCTTGTCCATGGTCTCGTCCGACAGCGTAAAGGTGGCGTGACCGCCAAACATGGCGGCGATCATATGGTTGTCGTTATCGCGACGCTCCTTGGCGGCCCACTGGGCAAATTCGGCGTTCTCGGCAATGGCCTGGTCGCATTTTTCCTGGCCGCGGCGATCGGAGACCTCGTAGCACAGGCACGAACGCATGCCCAGCTCCTGAGCTGCATCCTTAATGGTAAAGAGGCTTCCCGGAATCTCGCAGAAGCTCGCATGGTGATCGAAGATCGTGGTGACGCCATCGCGGATGGAGTCCAAAATCGTGGCATAGGCGCTGGCCTTGGTGCCGTCGAGCGTCAGATTGTCGTCGATCTTCCACCACTGCTGCTCAAGATTCTCCAGGAAGTTGGTGGGGTTGCAGCCCTTAATGGCAAGGCCGCGGGCCAGACCCGAGTAGATGTGGGTGTGGCAGTTGATGAGTCCGGGCATGATGAGGTTGCCCTGGGCGTCGACGTACTCGGCATCCGGGTACTTGGCCTTGAGCTCGCACTCGGGGCCCACTTCGACGATCGTATCTCCGTCAATGGCGACCGCACCATTTGGAATGAACGGGGTCTGAGCGTTGCGGGTAAAGACGGAACCGTTAGCGACCAGAAGCATGGATGCTCCCTTCAACATCAGAGGCGGGGTTTGACACCTCTGACATGGCGGAGTGCGAAGCGCCGGCCTACACCGGAAACGGGCCCTCTCCCGTCAACGCTTCACCAAAGGGACAAGCCCTTTGAAGTGCGGCTTGGCGCCGCATGGCGTCGGCGGACGAGGCGATGCGTCCGCCGACGAATAGCACCGAATTGGTTACTTCTTGCTCTCGGGCAAGACCAGATCTACGGCAGCGTCCTTGGCAGCATCGATGTGCTGAGCCACGACCGGCGTCTGCGGAAGGATCAGGTTAAGGACAATGGCCATGATGGCGGTGGGGGTTACGGCATTGGAGCCGATGACGGTGGACACCCAGGCGGGCATGCCCTCGCCGGCAAGGCAACCGCTGGCCATCCAGATACCCAGGCCAAAGACGACGGAGGTGCCGACGATAGTGGTAGTGCGCTGCGTGAGGCCCTCGCGGGTGAACATGCGCACGCCGTTCATGGTGATGGTGCCAAAGACGCCGACGGTCGCGCCGCCGATGACGGGCTGCGGGATAGCGGAGAGCACGGCAGAGAGCTGCGGGAACAGACCGGCGATGGCAAAGACGGCCGCGATGATCACAAAGACCCACTTGTTGACGACCTTGTTGGAGCAGATGATGCCCACGTTCTGGCCAAGGGCACTGGTGGGAAGACCGCCCAGCAGGCCGCCGACCATAGAGGTGAGGCCCTGGGACACGATAGCGCCGGAGAGCTCGCGCTCGGTGGGCATACGGTCGATGGAGCCCAGGCAGGCAGCGGAGACGTCGCCGATAACCTGGATGGCGACCATGGGGAACACGACGGCGAGGGTAATGCAGACCTCGGGATCAAACTCGAGCGCGTAGGGCATGAGCTTGGGAAGGGCGAAGACCTGAGCGGTGGCGACGCTGGAGAAGTCGATCATGCCAAAGGGGATGGAGACGATCATGCCAACGATCATGCCAAAGAACACGGAGCCCAGCTTGAGCGTGCCCTTGCCAAAGTTGGCGAGCGCAAAGACCACGGCGAAGGTGATAAGAGCGACGCACCAGGCCTGCGGGGTGCCCCACAGCGGCGTGCCCATGCCACCGGCCATATACTTGACGGCCGTGGGATAGAGAGAGACGCCAATGGAGAAGATGACCGTACCGGTCACGACGGGCGGGAACAACCACTTGATCTTGCTGTAGGCCAGACCAAAGAGGACCGCAACGGCGCCGCCGACGATCTCGCCGCCCAACAGCGCGCCAAAGCTAAAGCCCGAGGCGCCCATGGCCTGCAGGGCCGGCAGGAACGCGAACGAAACGCCCATGACGATGGGCAGGCCGCCGCCGATGCGACGGAAGGGAGCGAAGGCCTGAAGGGCCGTGTCGATCGCCGAAAGAATGAGCGCGACCTGGATGATGTCGGTACTCTGCTGGCTATTAAAGCCGTAGACGCCGGCCATGATGACCGCCGGGGTAATGATGCCGGCAAACGATGCCAGTACGTGCTGAAGGGCACACGGGATCATTTCCTTAACGGGAGGCATGCCTTCGCGAGTGAACAGGGCTTCAGTGCCGTTCGTAACCGTCTCCTGGGTCATTTGACCACCAATCCTCGAAGTAGTTGTTTTCGCATCTAACGCTCTATTGTGACGCAGTGCGGGGTTGAGGTTGTGCCTTCATTGCATATCGTATTAAAGATGATTCTCATTCTCAATAATAATTTTTTGTTATCAGACTATTCTTCAGCTGAAATTACGCATTTCAGCAGGTCAAGAAAGTGTCTGGTCAAAATAACATCTAACATTTCTTTTGGTCAACCGTTTACCGCTAAATTCCTACCGTTCGTCTGCATTACGCAATGTACCTGCGGATATACGAGATGATGGGCAGCGTGTTACCATGAGAAAAAATTGTTATGAACATTTCCGATTTCACCCAAAGGAGTTGCCCGTGAACGAGACCGTACGTCGCTTTTTGCCGATGGTCGATTTTCTGGAGCAGATACTCGGCAAAAACAGCGAAATCGTGCTGCACGATTTCTCGGATCCCGACCACGCCATCGTCGATATTCGCAACGGCATCGTGAGCGGCCGCAAGGTCGGCGGCCCCGCCACCGATCTGGCACTCAAGATCATGCACGACCCCAAGTATCGCGACCTGCCGTTTATTACGGGCTACGAGGGGCGCGGTGCCGGCGGCAAAACGTTGGAGTCAGCGACGTACTTTATCCGCGAGAATGACGAGATCGTCGGTATGCTCTGCGTCAACACCGACCTCTCGACCGTGCGCTCCATCAACGCCATGGCGCAGCAGCTCATGGCGTGCTTCGACGCGGCGCCGACGCGCACGGAGCCCGCCCCTATCGAGGTCGAAAGCCTTTCGGAGTCCACACAGGAGCTCATCGACCGCAGCATTGCCGAGTTGCTGAGCACGCGCGGGCTGGATGTGGCGTCGCTTGGTCAGAGCGACCGCGTGGACGTCATTCGCCACCTCAACGGCAACGGGGTGTTCATGCTCAAGGGCGCTGTTGCCTGCGCCGCCACCGCGCTGGGCATCTCGGAGCCCAGCGTCTACCGCTACCTGCAAAAAGTTCGCAAGGAAGGCTAACGAGCAAAATGGAGCGCGGCTCCACAAGCGATCCATCACTTGACAAAAGACCCTGCAGCTCGCACGCGCTGCAGGGTCTTTTTGCATGTCATGTTTAGTTGTGGCCAACGCCTTAGAGAGCGGCGATGACCTCGATCTCGACCAGACCGCCAGCCGGAAGGGCGGCAACCTGGAAGGCGCTGCGCGCGGGGAACGGGGCCTCGAACTTGGAGGCGTAGATCTCGTTCACGGCGGCGAAGTCGGCGATGTCGGCCAGGTAGACCGTGGTCTTGACGACATCGGCAAAGGTGGCGCCGGCAGCGGTCAGCAGGGCCTCAACGTTGGCGAGGGACTGCTTGGCCTGGGCCTCGACGCCCTCGGGCATCTTGCCGGTCGCGGGATCGATGCCCAGCTGGCCGGACAGGAACACCATGTTGCCGGCCTGGATACCGGGGGAATACGGGCCGATGGCTGCGGGTGCGTTATCGGAAGACACGACGGTCTTGCTCATGTTTTTCTCCTTACAATCAGATAGAGAGCGTGAGCGCGGTGTTCGCACCGGGAGGCACAATTCGGTCTGAACACCGCGCTTGATTGGGATAGTACTCAAGGTTTCCGCGCGATGCAAGATTATTATCACGTTGCGAGAATATTTTATCGCTCAACGGTTTCCCCGAACCGCTGAACGGTTCTCATGTGGAGCAGCCAGTCCAAGCTGCTGAAGACTTTGTCCTGCTTAGGCTGCGGGCGTCGCCCACCGCAGCGACGCCACTATACTTTTGAATATCTGAGCATTTTGAAAGGCAGGATATGACCGCAACCGCCAGCCGAACCACTAACCGCAGGCCCGAGCTTTTGGCCCCCGCCGGAGGCCCGGAGCCCTTTGCCGCCGCGCTCGCCGCGGGCGCCGATGCCATCTACTGCGGCATGGGCAGCTTCAACGCCCGCCGCAAGGCCACCAACTTTACCGACGAGGCCTTTGAGCAAGCCTGCCGCGCCGCGCATCTAGCCGGGTCGCGCGTCTACGTCACGGTCAACATCGTCATCAAGCAGTCTGAGATGGGCGATGCACTGCAGCTCATCCATCGCTGCTCCACGCTGGGCGCCGACGCCTTCATCATCCAGGACTGGGGTCTGTTCTTTGAGGTCAAGCGCACGATGCCCGGCATCGAGACGCACATCTCAACCCAGGCGAACATCCACGACGACCGCGGAACCCTTTGGTGCCGTGAGCAGGGCGCCGACCGCGTGACCCTCTCGCGCGAGCTCTCCATCGACGAGATTGCTGCCATCCACGACGCCGCGCCCGACGTTGACCTGGAGGTCTTTAGCCACGGTGCCATCTGCTTTTGCTACTCGGGCCTATGCCTGCTCTCGAGCTTTGCCATGGCGGGCCGCTCGGCCAACCGCGGCATGTGCGCCCAGCCCTGCCGCCTGCCCTACGAGCTGATCGACGAAAACGGTCGCGCTCTCTCCCCCGCCGGCCGCGAGCGTGCGCTATGCCCGCGCGACACCAACACCTCACAGCTCGTTCGCCGTCTGTATGACGCCGGCGCCGCATCGCTCAAGCTCGAGGGCCGCATGAAGGCTCCCGATTACGTGTACTCCATCGTCGATGTGTATCGTCACGAAATTGACGACATGCTATCCGGAGCCGCCGTTGCCAAGGACGAGGAAGCCGCCCGCCAGCGCCAGCTCAAGCGCTGCTTCAACCGCGACTTTACGCACGCCTATCAGGACGGCACCTCGGGCGACGAGATGATGAGCTATGAGCGTTCCAACAACCGCGGCCAGATCGTGGGTACGGTGCTGGGCAGCCGCCCGGCCAACCGCGATGTGCGCGGCCTCAAGCCCGACGACCGCCGTCGCCGCGCCGCCATCGCCCGCATTGAGCTGTTTGAGCCCGTGGGCAAAGGCGACCTGCTGGAGCTTCGCCACGATAACGAGTTTGACCAGTTCCTGACCACCATTGCCGCCGATGATGCCGCCGCCGGTGACATCATTGAGTGCCGCGTGCCCCGCAGCATGCCCGAGGGCTGCCGCGTCCGCGTGATTCGCAGTCAGCGCGCCATCGACGCCGCCGGCGCCGCGCTCAAGCGCGATGTGCTGCGCCGCCGAGCTGTTGACGTGTCCGTCGTGGCGCGCCTGGGCGAGCCGTTTACTGTCACACTCACCTGCTGTGACAACCCCGCGCTCACCGCCACCGCCACGGGCTTCACCGTCGAGGCCGCCAAGACCCGTGCGGTCGAGGCAGCCGATCTGGTCGAGCATGTGGGCCGCATGGGCTCCTCGCCCTTTGAGGCAGCGAGCTTTGAGGTGGCGCTCGATGAAGGCTGTGGCATGGGCTTTTCCGCCGTGCACAAGGTGCGCGCCGCCGCTTGTAAGGCGCTGGAAGAGACCATTCTGGCACCGTACGAGGAGCGCGCGAAAAAGCTCGAGCTGCCGGCGATTGTAACCAGTGATTCCCGCCCCGCGCCCGAGCACTACCGCGATGAGCCGCAGATCTGCGCCACCGTCACCTCGCTCGAGGCCGCCGAGGCCGCTCGCGCGGAGGGCGCAACGCGCATCTACATGACCACCGACGCGCTCGATGCGGCGGAGCTCTCCCCCGCCGATGCGTTTGAGCAGGGCATCTTTCCCGTACTCGACGAGGTCTGCCGTGCCGTTGACCACACACGCGTTGACCCGTGGGTTGTTGCCGGCGCCACGGTCGCTATTGGCAACATCTCTGAGCTTGCCCTGGCCGCCCAGGTTGGCGCCACGGCCGAGATTCGCTCTTGCCTGCCGGTGCACAACACGCCCTGCATGGAGGCGCTTGCCGAGCGCGGAGCCGGTGCGTTTTGGCTCTCGCCCGAGATCACGCTCGACGAGATTGTCTCGCTCGGCGCCGCCGCGCCCGCGGCTCTGGGCATCACCGTCTTTGGCCGCCCACGCGTCATGACAAGCGAGCATTGCATTCTGCAGGTTGCCAACGGCTGCATCCACGATTGCGCCAACTGCCGCCTGCGTGCCCGCAAGCTCTCGCTCAAGAATATCGACAGCAAGGTCATGCCGGTGCGTACCGACATCCACGGCCGCTCGCGCCTGTACGATGCCTACCCCATCGACCTCACACCGCAGGTACCACAGCTGCTCGACGCCGGCGTGCGTCGTCTCATGGTGGACGGAACGCTGCTCGAGACGGATGAGGTGGGCCGTGCCGTCGCCCGCGTCCGTCGAGCCGTCGAAGCAGCGCAGGCCGGCCGCAAGCCCGCCGCCCGTCTACGCGGGGCGACCTCAGGCTGCATGTTTGTGGGAATCAGTTAACCGAAAGGCTTACACGTGAACGAAGAACCTCAAGTCCTCTACTGCGATGCCTGGCTCATGGCCATCGACAAGCCCGCCGGCATGATCGTCCACGGCGACGGCACCGGCGAGCGCACGCTCACCGACTACGCCAGCGACCTGCTGCTGGCAATGGGCGACGGCTTTGCCGCGACCGACATGCAGCCGCTCAACCGCCTGGACCGCGACACCACCGGCGTGGTGTTGTTCTCGCTCGACAAGCAGACGCAGCCCGCCTTTGACCAGATGATCATCGACCACGCTTTCGAAAAGCACTACCTGGCGCTCGCCGAGGGCAAGATCGACTGGAACGAAAAGCTCATCGACAAGCCCATCGCCCGCGACCGCCACGACAGCCGCAAGATGCGCGTCGGCGCCAGCGGCAAGCCGTCTCAGACGCGCGTGAAGGTGCTCAAACGCCTTAAGAGCCGCCGAGGCCTGCCCGCACGTTCGTATATCGATGTCGAGCTGCTCACCGGCCGCAAGCACCAGATCCGTGTGCATCTGGCCAGCGAGCGTCATCCCCTGGTAGGCGACGACCTGTACGGCACGCCGCGTCCCTGCGGCCTGATGCTCCACGCCCACAGCGTGTCCTTCACGCATCCCGTAACCGGCGAGCACATCCACATCGAAGCCCCCTGCCCCTGGGAGCCCTAAACCACCACAATGGGGACAGGCACCTTTGTGGTGGTTTTGCCGCAATGACCCAGCCGCGGTCCCAAAACGTCTCGATCCGTAACAGTTAGAACCCAATTTCTGGTCTATCTGTTACAGATCGAGACATTCGAATCCCCCTTAAGGGAAAATCTCAATCTGTAACAATAACTCGGCAAAATCGGTCCCAGATGTTACAGATCGAGACAAAGGGACAGCAAGGTTCGGAAGTATCTCAATCTGTAACACCTAGCCCACTTTTAACGGTCTAGTTGTTACAGATTTAGACAAAACGGCAGACAACAAAAGCGGCATCGCCCATCGAGGGTGTTGCCGCTTTTCTATTGAGGAACCTAAATGGTTTTGACCTTGCCCTGTCGCTAGACCGTGATGACGTTGTCCATCGACTGGTACTTGGCTGGCACCTCGCCCGCGGTAATAATCGTTGCGTCGCGGAAGTCCGCGAACTTAACGGGCGCCACCATGCCAAATTTACTGGCGTCCGAGATTACGAAGCGTTTGGCGGTATGGCGCATCGAGATACGCTTGACCTGCGCTTCCTCGATATCCGGTGTGGTGAGACCTTGCTCGGCGGCGATGCCATTGGAACCCCAAAAGCCGCAGTTGAAGTTATAGCGGTCTAGGGTTGCCAAGGCATCGGGACCGACGAGCGCCTCGGTCTCGGGCTTGAGCTCGCCGCCCAGCACCACGGTACGCATACCGCGCAGGGCGAGATGCTGAGCATGGAGCACGGAATCGGTCACATAGGTGACGCCGTCGAGATGCGGGAGATGTTCGATGAGCTTGAGGGTCGTGGAGCCCGAATCGATATACACAAAGCTCTCAGGCTCCACCAGGGCCGCGGCACGGGCGCAGATGCGCTCCTTGTCGTCGTTATGGAGATCGCTGCGCTCGCTGATCGTCAGGTCGCGCGTCACGTGCGCGCGCTCCAGACTCGTCGCGCCTCCGTGCACCTTGGCGATACGGTGCGCGCGGTCGAGCGTTTGCAAGTCACGGCGAATGGTGGACGATGTCACGCCCAGGGCTTCGGCAAGCTCCGGTACGGTAACCGAGCCGGCCTGCTGCACCATCGACACGATCGCGTTGAGCCTATCTTCCGCAAGCATCGCTTACTCCTCCTCGGGGTACACGACTCCCCAATCGGCGCGGAGCTTGGTCATCAGCTCCATAACATCAGAAGCATAGCCCAGAAGCTCGCGCTTCGAATCATCGCCGGCAACGGCCTTCTCCAGGTCGGCCATCTCGTAGCACAGAGCGTATGCCTCGGTGCCAGCGTGGACCTCCTCACGGTGACCGTCTGCAGTCCACACAATGGTCGCATGGTCGGCACGCGGATACTCGTTGACCTCGATATAGCACTTATCGAAGCTGATAACCGAGCGCTTGGGCTGCTTGGAGTGGAGCGTAAGGCTCACGACGCCCAGCTGCTGCTCGGCGTTACGGCAGACAATGCCGCCCGCAACGTCGACACCGGTCTCACAGGTATTGCCCAGAGACACGACCTCGGCGGGTTGGCTGGCCATAAATAGGCGCATGACGGAGAGCGCATACACGCCAATGTCGAGCATGGCGCCGCCGGCAAGACTACGGTTGTAGAAGCGGTTGGTCAGGTCACCGTACTCCTTATAGCTGCCAAAGTTGAGCTGGGCGAGGTTCATGCGGCCAAAGTCGCCTGCATCCATGCGACGGCGCAGCTCCTGATACAACGGCATGTGGAGCACCGTGGTGGCATCCATAAGGACCACGTTGTGCTCGTCGGCGATGGCACGGGCCTCGTCGAGCTCGGCAGAGTTGAGGGTAATGGCCTTCTCGCAGAGCACGTGCTTGCCGGCAGCCAGCGCGGCACGCAGATAGGTGATATGCGTGTTGTGCGGCGTGGTGATATAGACGGCGTCGATGTCCGGATCGGCGTAGAGGTCCTCAACCGTCTCGTACACCTTTTCGACGCCATACTGCTCGGCAAAAGCCTGGGCCTTGGACAGCGTACGGTTGGCGACACCCGCGAGCTTGCGACCGGCCAGAGCGAGGGACTGGGCCATTTGGTTGGCGATAACGCCGCACCCGATCACGGCCCAGCGGAGCTCGGGGGTCGTAAAGATATCATCGGGGAACGGCTGATCCTGGACCGAGGCAAACGCCGCCTTTGCGGCTGCCGCGGAGTCGAGTGGAACCTGCTTGGAATCTGCCATGAATGCCTCCTGCGTCGTGAAAAGTCTTTCAATTCTGACAGCTATATATTCGCACAAATACGCGTGTATGTGCGTACTTCTGCGTATATAACCGCCAAACGGTCAAAATACAACCGCAGACGGCGCATATACACGCATGGTCACGCAATCCTGCGCACGCAAATACGCACAAATGCGCACTAATCATTGCTCAGAGACGGGGAATTCTACTTAGAACTTCAAAGACAGGATGATCCGCTTCACCACGTCACTCATGGCGCGCTGCAACTCTAAGGACCGTCCCAAACTGCCGACAGAAAAGGAACGTCCCCAGGCGCCGGCATTTCAAGAGCACTCATTTAAGTCTGTCCCCAATGAGTGGGAGTAATCAGAGACCCTTTGCGAGGGAGGTCGGAAACGGCCTCCCTCGTTTTTATTCATGGACTTTAGTCCGTGCCGCACGGCACGCGCGGCATAGAAAGCCACCCGCTCAGCGGGTGGAGGCCAATTTCCGCTACGCGACAAAAACCTTCCCCCTAGCATGAGGATTGTTCAGGTCATCATGCTAGGGGGAATGTGATTGCTGTGGCCCAGAAAGCCGACAGCCTCGCGCACACGAAATGGCTATGCAAGTACCGCATCGCACCGAGGTCAAGCTCGTCGCCGCCATCGCCGAGAAGCACCCCAAGGTGCGCTTTGCCGTGAGCTACACCTCGGCCTACGCCGACCTTTACGACCGCATGGATCAGGCCCTGCGCGAGCGCGTGGCCAACGCGGTGGAGATCGTCCGCTCCGACATCAGCCCCGCGCTTCTTGTCCACACCGGTCCAAACCTCGTGGGTGTAGCGGTCCAGGGACTCTAGCGGAGGCGGGGCGTTCTGCCCAAAAACAAATGCAAAAGACGAGCGCTTCTTGCCGCCCAATTGGCAAGAAGCGCTCGTCTTTTCTTAACGCGTTGTATGGCGGAGAGAGCGCAAGTTACGCGAGCGCCCTTCTTGCCAGCTCGGCCGCGCCGAGGATTCCTTGGTCGCCGCCGCAGCCCGGGGCGCAGATGTAGCTCTCCATGTCCTTAAGCTCGGCGGTCTGGATGTAGCCACCCAGATATTCGAGGGTCTTCTTGCGGACGATGCCGTAGAGCTGCTCCTGGTGCATCACGCCGCCGCCGAGGACGATGCGGTGAGGCGAGTACATGAGCACGAGGTTCGCACACATCTGCCCCAGATAATCCCCCTCGAGCATCCACACCTCATCGTTGTCCGCGAGCTCGGCCGCGGGCTTTCCCCAGCGCGCGGCGATGGCGGGGCCGGAGGCGAGGCCCTCGAGGCAGCTCGCGTGGCTCGGGCAGACGCAGCGTCCTTCCTCGGTGGGACGGGTCCTTACCAGCATGTGGCCGGCCTCGGGGTGCAGCATGCCGTGAAGGAGCCTGCCCGCGCACATGACGCCCGCGCCCACGCCGGTGCCGATGGTCACGTAGACGGCGTCCTTGAGCCCCTTGCAGCAGCCGAAGACCGCTTCGCCGAGGCAGGCAACGTTCACGTCCGTATCGTAGGCCACCGGAATCCCGAGGGCGTCGGCAAACGCGGCGCGAAGACCATAGCCTCGCCACGCGAGCTTGGGCGTTTGGAGGATGGAGCCGTAGCGCTCGTCGGCGGGGTCGACACAGGTCGGGCCGAAGGCGCCGATGCCCAACGCGTCCACATCGCGGGCGGCGAACCACTCGATCATCTGCGGGACGGTCTCGGCGGGCGCAAGCGTCGGGGTCTCCATACGGTCGAGGACCTCGCCGTCGCCGGACACCACGGCACAGACCATCTTGGTCCCGCCGGCCTCGAGGGCGCCGAGCCTCATTTGCTTTTCGCTCATGCGATCCTCCTTACAAAGGGACGCCCGCAGTCATGGTCAACCGCGGACGCCCATAACGTTGGCTTGTTTCGAGGCGACCCTACCTGGGCACGCGGTCCTGCCTTGCGGCAAACGGGGCGAGCACGGCGTGCGGTTCGCT
The DNA here is from genome assembly GCA_900547655.1 of uncultured Collinsella sp. Taxonomy (GTDB): domain Bacteria; phylum Actinomycetota; class Coriobacteriia; order Coriobacteriales; family Coriobacteriaceae; genus Collinsella. The sequence continues at coordinate 12,836 of URHQ01000011.1, read as the reverse complement.
TTGGTACCAGTAGGCGACGGTGGAGATGTCGTCCTCGCGCTCGTAGAGCTTGATGTCGTCGTTGCCGAGGTCCTGGAACGTCACGCGCAGGTCCTCCTTGAACGAGATCGGGTCGGGAAGGTGCCACCTGTAGAGGCCGTGCCTGGGCAGCGCGTCGTCGTTGGTCGCGAGCATCGGGTTCGGGTTCGGCTTGCCCGCGCTGAAGCGGTCGCGCGTAGCGTCGCGCGTCGAGCGGTACGGGTAGCCAGCGAACAGTGTGTTGAAGCACTGCGCCTCGGGCAGCGCGTGGGGCGGCCTGTCGAGGAAGGCCCAGGCACCGCCAAAGTAGTCCTCGGCTCCCGTCGAGGTGACCGTGGGGAACTCCTCGTCGCCGTCGAGGAAGAACTTCATCTCGCCCTCGCCCCACCAATAGCGCTCCAGGGCGCACAGGGCCATGTAGGTGCCGACGTAGTAGCCCTTACCGCGCACGCCGTCGAGCACGGTGTAGTCGACGCCCCTGCGGGTGCTGCGCTCGCGGTTAAAACGGGCGTGGAAGTACATGGCGTCGTCCGGCACGTCGGTGAGCGCGTAGTTGAACGTGTAGAAGATGTACTTAATGAACCCGGGGTGCTCGCTCGTAAGCGTGACTTTGGCGTGCTTCCTGAAGGGCATCTCGAAGTAGCAGTTCATGCCGCCCGTCGGGTTCACGCAGATGGGCATCGAGTTGACGATGGCGCGCTCACCGAAGCCGTTGCAGAAGAAGTCGCCGACAGGGCACTCGACCGAGGGGGTCTCCTCGTCGTCCCAGTAGAAGCGCAGCACGAGGTCGCGCATGACGAAGCTGCCGGCGGCGGTCTTGTCGGGGACGGTCATCCAGATGTGGCGGATGATGCCGGGGCCCTCGATGTCCGCGAGCGTGATGGTCTCGCCGGACTCAAGGGGCACGCAGCACGAGCCCTTGCGGCCGACGCCGAGGTGGCTGGCCGACATGGCGGCGTGGCCCTTCTCGCCCGTGATGTTCTCGGGGGTGATGGCGCGGCTTTCTTCACCGCCGTGCATCCACACGTCTTTAAGGAACTCTCTCATCGTCGACCTCCTCTATTCGTCGTCTTCGCACTCGGCGGAACTGGCACCGTTCACGTAGACGATCTGCTGGCGCGCCTCGTCGACGAGGGCGTCGAAGTCGAGTTTCTCGTCGGGGCGCGCGAGCGCGACCGTCATGGCGAGCGGGAGGTTGACACCCGCGATCACGTGGATCCGGTCGGAGGCGAAGCGGGAGAAGCGCTGGTTCACGCTGCCGCCGAGCGCGTCGGTAAGGACGACGACCTCGTCAGTGCCCGAAAGCGCCGCCTCGACCGCCGCGTCGAGCCCCTCGCCGTTGTCGTTCACGTAGGCGCAAACGGCGGTGACGGCGTCGCTCTTACCCGTAAGGAACTCGAGGGTGTCCTTGAAGCCCTGGGCGAGAAGGGAATGGCTCGCCACAACTATCTTTCTCATTGATTCACCAATCTCTTGGGTCGAAGCTAGGCGAGGATGCCGGCGGCGGAGGCGACCATCGCGAGGACGATCACCACGAGGATGAGGGCCGTCATGCTCGCGTTCTTCTTGGTAAGAAGGTAATACGCGCTTCCCGTGATGGCGGCGGGGATCATGGCAGGCAGGATCTTGTCGAGCAGCGGCTGAATCTCCATCGAGACGTCGCCGAAGCTGAAGCTAATCGGGCAGGTGACGCCGATGACCGAGGCGATGAGGCAGCCGACCACGGTGAGGCCGAGCACGGAGGCGGCGGCAGTGAGGTTGGGAAGCTTCTCGCTGAAGTCGGTGACGAGCTTCACACCCTGCTTGTAGCCGAACTCGAGGGCGTGCATGCGGACCCAGAAGATGGCCAGGATGAGCGCGAACCAGATGCCGGCTCCCACGGGGTTGCCCTCGATGGCCATGTAGGCGGCGATGGAGCCCATGATGGTCGGGATCATGGTCATGAGCAGGGAGTCGCCGACGCCGGCGAGCGGTCCCATGGTGCCGATCTTCAGGTCTTGGACGGCGTCCGCCGCCGCGAGGCCGTCACGCTCCTCCATGGCCACGCAGGCGCCGAGGATGATGGCGGCGAGCCAAGGCTGGGTGTTGTAGTAGCGGAAGTGGTTGTTGAGCGCTTGCTTATAGTCCTCGTCGTTCGTGTAGATCTTCCTCAGGATCGGCGAGAGGGCGTAGGCGACCGAGGCGCCCTGCTGGGTCTGGTAGTTGAAGGTGCACACGCTCATGAGCCAGCGCCAGTTCGCGTTGCGCAGGTCCTTCTTGGTGACCTTATAGCCGGAGGGCTTGCCCTCGGCGACGGTGATGTTCTCGTTTTCCATGGTTACTCATCCTCTCCGATGAAGGCGTCTGCGGAAGCGTGGGCGGTGAGCTCGGCGTCCTTCTCGGCACGCTGATAGAACGCGATCGCGAGGGCAACGCCGACGATGGCGGCACCGATGATGGGCACGTTCAGGAAGGCCGAGAGGAAGAAACCGGCGAGCAGGTACTGGAAGTACTTGGCGGTTGGCATGTAGCGGAGCAGCATGGCGATACCGATGGCCGGGAGCATCTTGCCGGCGAGGGTGAGGCCGGAGAGGAACCACTGGGGCATGACCTCGAGGAGCCAGTTGACGGCGGGCTGGCCGAGCGTCACGGAGACAAAGACGGGCAGGGCGGCGCACAGGCCGAAGAGCGCGGGGCAGACCCACAGGATGGCGTTCATCTGATTGAACTTACCCTCGTTGCAGAACTTCTGGGACTTCTCGACGACAAAGCCGTTGAGGATCTTGACGACGACGTCGAGCTGGATGCCGAGCATGCCGACCGGCAGGCCGATGGCGAGGCCCGTGTCGGAGCCCAGGGTCACGCCGTAGGCGGTGGCGATGATGGCCATCGTGCCGTAATCGGGAATCGACGAGCCGCCGAAGCCCGCGACGCCGAGCTGCATGAGCTGGATGGTGCCGCCGATGACGAGGCCGGTCTGCCAGTCGCCCATGACCACGCCGGTGATAAGGCCCCAGAAGACGGCATAGTTGACGAAGATCATCGGGATGCCGTAGTAGTCCACGTGCTTGATGAAGGCAAGCAGGGTCAAAAGGACGACCTGCAGGATAGTGAAGTTGACCATGATCCCTCCTTAGATGAGGTCGGCGACGGAGACGGGCTTGTCGGCGGGCACGAACTGTGCCGTCACCTTGACGCCGTGGGCGATGAGCGCCTTGTAGCTTTGGACGTTCTCGGCGGAGGCATAGGCGCGCTGGGTGAGCTGGACGCCGCCCTCCTTGACAAGAGAGCCGCCGACGATCAGCGACGGGAGCTCGATGCCCGACTCGACCAGGTGAAGCATCGTCTCGGGTTCCTTGGCGATGACAAAGACCTTCTCGCGGTCGTACTTGCCCGCCGCGAAGTTCTTGAGCGCGGTCTCCTCGGAGATGATCGAGACGGCCATGCCCGCGGGGCGCGCCATCCTCATGGTGGACTTCAGGACCTCGTCGCCGGCGACCTTGTCGTCGATGACCATGACTCGGGTTGCGCCCGACACCGGGGCCCACTGCGTCACGATGATGCCGTGAAGCAGGCGATTGTCGATTCGTGCCATAACAACACTCATGTTTGCTCCTATCAAATCAAGTTTTTCATTCAGCACTGCCTTGGCGCTATCCGGATTCGCGCCGGGCGAGGGATTATCGGATTATTGAAGACGCGCGGTCAGATCGTGACGGCGCGGGGGGTCACTCGTCGAACAGGAGGCTCGAGGAGCCGAGACGCTCCTCTCGCGCCGGGGCGGCGCTCACGCTGATGTAGTCGAAGACGTAGGCGATCTCGCTTACAGGAACCTCCACGCGATAGCGCGTCGAGATGCTCGAGAAACTCTGCCTGAAGGACTCGATGAAGTCGATGTGCTCTTCCTCGAAGCGATCCTGGCCGACGTAGGTCTCGATGGGGTTGCGGGTGACGAGGCGCTCGACGAGGCAACAGAGGTGAACGTACAGCCCGATGATGGCGTTGCTGCTGATCTTCTCGCCCGTTCTGCGCTGAAGCTCGTGCACGGCGCTCTCGATCTCGTGGAACAGCCGCTCCGGGTCGAGGATGGTGATGGAGCGGATAACGTTCTGCAGCGTCATATTCGAAAGCAGCTTCTCGTGGAAAGAAGCGAGCTCGGAGACGTCGAGCCACCTGCCGAACACGGCATCGACCTTCGAGGCGGACGCCGTCGACATAATGTCTTCGAGGGCGACGAAGGGAACGGAGGCAATCCTGGGGTCTCCCGTGCCGATGACGGCGCAGACGCGGTGCTCGGAGAAAACGGCGTCGTTCGACCCGTTCGCGGCAAGCTGCTTGAAGGGCCTCGTGAGCAGGCGCGCGCCTATGGTGCGCGGGAGGCTCTGCGAGACGAGCTGACGTATCCTCTCGGCCGCGTCGACCCCGGACTCGGAGCAGAAGACGATGGCGTCCTCACGGTTGACGCGCTCGATTACCTTGCAGTGCGTCACGCACACGGCGGTCGCATCGCCAAGAACCTCGGCGATGGACTTGCCGCCGAGCAGCCCGGACCCGATCTCGAGCGCGAGCCCGGTGGAGACGTTGTTCACCACCCCGATGGTGGAGTCGGTAACGTTCTCGAGGGCCTTATAGGCCTCCTCCAAAGAGCCCATGTCAACAAGAAACACGACCCCGGTGCAGTAGGAATGGCGGTCGACGAGGCGCTGGAGCGGACCGACGATGTCCTTCAGCTGCTGGTCGTAGGGCATGTCGACCGCCTCGTACACATGCACGCCGAGCATACGGTTCGCCGCGTCGGCGATGCTCGTCGCCGTCGAGTAGCCGTGTGACAAGATGACGCAGAGCGTCCGAAGGGCCTTCGCGTCGCGAGACTCCGATGCGACGCACAACGTCAGAAGCGTCTTCGTGAAGTGATCGAGCGAGATTCCGAGCGCCCCTTCCATGTCTGCGGCGACCTGATCGGAGACGCTCGAGGCAAACGGCAATTCGGAGGTCACGGCACCGAGGAGATGGGAAATTTGCTCCGCACAGGCAGACTTTCGCTTAGCCAGGCCGATGCCCGGCCACAACTGCAGGCAAATCTCCTGGGCCAGTAGAAAAGTGACCTTCCTCGAAAGCTCGATGCCATAAGAAGAGCCTGCGTCGGCAAGGACCGCGCCCACGACGCGCTCGAAGGCGCGCGACCTCGATGAGGCGACGCCGTGGCCGAAGATCAAGTGATCCTCAACGCCGCGCACAGCGGAGACAGCTTGCGAGACAAGCTCGGAGACAGAGAGCTCCCCGGCGCAGAATCGCTCATCGAGAGAGCACAGGGCATCGAGCGCCTGCTCGACCGGCCCTGTGCTCTCGGCGGCATCCAGGGACGCGTCGATCAGAACGCCATCGTCGGGCTGTTGATCGATCTGCGCGGAGGAGAGGAGCCCGCTGGGAAGAAGATACGGGCGAACGACGACGTAGTCGCCCTCGCGATTGAGGAACGCTTTGGCGCAGCAGTTCGTCACGCAGGCGCGCAAGCCGGCGATGTTATCGGAAAAGTCCGCGTTCACGAGGCAACGGTATGCGCCGCGGCTGATCTTCACATCAGAACCGATTCGGCACCCCTCGCTGCGCAGGAAGCTCAAGATGAGATCCTCGCGCTCCTCGGGGGTCCGCTCCTTGAGTGAGGGGACGCGGGCACAGATGGGCATTTTGCTGTAGGCCGAGGAAACCTTCGGGTCATCGGCGGAAAGCGTCGTCGAAAGAACGAGGCGAGCGCGCGGCGCATCCTGGGAGGCATCGAGCCCGAGGGCCGTCGCAAGGCAGTGTTCCATCGCAGAGGGAGAGAGTGCCTCGATGCCGTTGACAAAGACCACACCCCCGCGCGATTTCGCGATCGACTCGTCAAGAAGCCCGTTGAACGAGGCGGCGTCCGGGACCCCGGCGCAGTCGATGCGCACATAGGAGGAGTCGCGGGACAGCAAGCCCTGGTTCTTGCCGTACTCGTACACAAGGCGAGAAAGGAAAGACTTACCGACACCCACGCCGCCGCTCAAGAGGATGGGCAGGCCAAACGGAGGGTACTGAACCGCAGCCTTGCACTGCTCGACAACGGAGCTGAGGCTCAAGTCGAAGCCCACGGCACGCGCGAAGTCGCGGTGATCGGCGATTCCCGTCGCCTGGATGAGGTCGGCGAGCGAGGCGTACTCGCTTGCAGAGAGCTTTACCTGAAAACGCTTCTGGAACGCGCGGCGATGAAAATAACGGACAGGCCTGCCCGCCACCTTAACCACAAAGCCGGCGCGAACAAGGTCGTTGAGGTACTGGCTCGCCAGGCTCCTGGAGATGATGAGCGTCTCGGCGATGTCGGAGGTGGACAGACGGGCAAGGTCGTCGAGCGAGACGGCAGAGGTGAGGGCCTCGAGATGCTCGAGAATCCTGTCCCTCATGTCGACGGGTTTCTTTGCCAAGCTGTCCTGTGCGGTCTTGTCCATGACTTCTTACCTCCTCGTACAAGGAGTATAAGGGGAACACAGAGAACGGAAAGGGGCGCGTGGGGGAATCAACAGCCCCGAGGAAAAGTCCACCACTTGAGGGGCAGAAAACAACGGCCATTGAACATTCAGGGCCGACGCTCAACACTTCGGCTCGACACTTCGCTTTGGAAAGGGCCCTGCGCGCCGGGGTCCCAACATAAAGAAGGGCCCCGGCGCGCAGGGCCTAAAGCTTAACCATGCGCGCGGCGATGCGGGCGCAGTCGCAGGCGGCCTTCTTCTCGAAGGTGTTGTAGTCGACGACCTGGCCCTCGGCGCAGGGCTTGTCGCTGATGGCGCGCACGACGACGAGGGGCACGCCGTTGAGATAGGCGGCCTGCGCGATGGTGCAGCCCTCCATCTCGCAGCACAGGTCGCCGAAGGTCGCGAGGATGCGCTCCTTCTGTTCCGCGGGCGAGACGAACTGGTCGCCGGAGACGACGCGGCCCTCGAGGACCTTAATGTCGGGGGCGACGGCGGCCGCGGCGGCGCATGCCGCCAGCAAGGGCCGGAACGGATCGCGCAAGATCAAGGCGTCGCCCAGGAGGTCGGGCGTTACCGTCAGCCGGCGCCGCGTCCGCCGCATCATGAGGGAGAACGGCCTGGCCGGCACATACGGCAGGAAGAGGTTCAAGGTGCACCCCGGGGCGGTCAACGAGGCCGACGTGCCGAACGTCGTCGCGCGCGGCTTCGGCGGCAGGGCGCCGCGCACCCAAATATGCAGCGACCTGGCCTGCGTACGCGTCGGGGCATCGTGGAACTACGTCTGCCTGCTCGTCGACCTCTGCAACGGGGAGATCGTCGGCCACTCCGCAGGACCGAGGAGGGGCGCGCGAGCTCCGAGCCAAGCTCTCGGATTACGTGCACTGGTACAACAACTTCAGGATCCACTCGACACTGGGCTACATGTCGCCGGTCGAGTTCAGGGAGGCGGGACCGTCCCTCCCGGAATCGTCCAAATTGGTGTTGCCAATCCATAGCCAATCCAGCCATCATCTCCGCGAAGGCGGACGTCAGGAAAAGCTCGGCTTGAGCTCGGTCGGACGCGGTCTGTGGGGCATCATTCAGGCTCAGGGGGTCTCCTTGTCTTCTTCGGTCGCAACCTGAATGATAGGAACGGCCCCTTCTCTCTTTCCCTTTCGTTTTCGACGCGTCACTCTCTCGGCGGGCTTAAGGCCCGCGCTCGCGGGTGCAGGGGCTGCGCCCAAACCCCAAAAACTTAACGCCGTGCTCGAAGCGATTCCGGACGTCAGCGTAATCTCAAATCCCGTTAGTCAACTCATGAGCAAGCCACCTGAGACTACTCATTTCTCCTACTGGCAATGATGACCTGCGACCTGCAGTTTTGCAAACTGTTTGAAAGCCACCTGCGTTGATTCACTTCCTATTGCAGCTGGCGTCTTGCACGCGAAAAGGCATTTGAGTTTCAAAACGGGCGTTTCGGCGCTATCGAGCCTTCAAAGGCATCCCGCCGCGCCCTTTGGGACTAAAACAAAAACTCAAAGCCCTGAGTTCGAAAATAGTTTTTGGAGTTGTCCCGACTTTTGTCACCGAAGCCGACGAAACGCGACAGGGTGTCACCTGGCGGCACTCGATTCGAGACGGCACCGAAAACTGGATGCAACCGGAATGACGGGACGGCAAACCCGAAGCCATCGAGTAGCGATAGAAAAAGGCCCGGGTGCCGTGGGGCATCCGGGCCTTTGCTAGCAACTTAATGTTGCGGGCAGCTTAGAACTTGTGGCCGCACTTCTTGCAGACGCGCAGCTTGTTCTTGCCGTCCTTCTCGTGACCGACGCGGGTAACCTTACCGCACTCGGGGCAAACGAGATTGACGTTGGAGGCGTCGATGGGAGCCTCCTGCGAAACGATGCCGCCCTGCTGGTTGGCAGCGTTGGGCTTGACGGCCTTCTTGACGACCGAAACGCCCTCGACAACGACCTTGTTCTCGGCGGGGAGAGCACGCAGGACAACGCCCTGCTTGCCGCGATCCTTACCAGAGAGAACCTGGACCTTATCGCCCTTCTTGATATACATATATCTCCCCTAACTACAGGGTCTCGGGAGCGAGCGAGACGATCTTCATGTACTTCTTGTCACGAAGCTCGCGAGCGACGGGCCCGAAGATACGGGTGCCGACGGGCGAACCATCGTTGTTGATGACAACGCAGGCGTTCTCATCAAAGCGAATGTAGGAGCCATCCTTGCGGCGGATCTCCTTAACGGTGCGAACGACGACGCAACGGACAACGTCCTTCTTCTTGACGTTGGCGCCAGGGGTAGCCTCCTGGACAGCACCGATGAACACATCGCCGATGCCTGCATAACGACGCTTGGAACCGCCAAGCACCTTGATGCAGCGAATCTTGCGAGCGCCGGAGTTGTCGGCGACGTTCAGCATGGTTTGCATCTGAATCATGGTAGATGTTCCTCCGAACTAAGAACCGAAGAGAGGTGCGCTGCCTTTATACGGCCTGTGATATGCAAGCCAGGCATACGCACATCTTCGGAAACGTACAAGTCGTAAGAGCGACTGCTTATTTAGCGCGCTCGACGACCTCGATGAGGCGCCAACGCTTCATCTTGGACATAGGACGGGTCTCCATAACGCGGACGGTGTCGCCCACGCCAGCCGTGCACTCCTCGTCGTGAGCGTGCAGCTTCTTGGAGCTGGTCATCATCTTGCCGTACTTGGGGTGACGCTTGCGCTCGGTGATGGTGACAACAATGGTCTTGGCACCGGAGACGGAGGTAACGACACCCGTACGGACCTTACGCGAGTTACGCGAATCAGTCATGTTCTCTCCTTAGGTCCTACTCGGCGACAGCGGACTTCTCCGCTGCGATCTCGCGGGCGCGCTGCTCCGTGAGGACGCGAGCGATGTCCTTCTTCACGGTGTTGACGCGAGCGGTGTTGTCCAGCTGGCTGGTGGCCATCTGGAAACGAAGGTTAAAGAGCTCGGCGCGCATTTCCTTCAGCTTCTCAACGAGCTGAGCGTCCGAGAGCTCACGAATCTCTGCGGGCTTCATTAGTTCTCCTCCTTGGCGGCGGCGGCGTCCTCAGCAGCCCACTTGGCCTCGAGAGCGGCCTCCTCAGCCATCTCCTTCTCGATGCGCTGCTCAGCGTTCTTGGCAGCAACAATCTTGGTCTTGATGGGAAGCTTGTGCTGTGCAAGACGCAGAGCCTCGCGAGCGACCTCCTCGGGCACGCCCTTGACCTCGAACATGATGCGGCCGGGCTTGACGACGGCCACCCACTCCTCTGGGTTACCCTTACCAGAACCCATGCGAGTCTCAGCAGGCTTCTTGGTGATGGGCTTATCAGGGAAGATCGTGATGTAGACACGACCGCCACGCTTCATGTAGCGGGTCATGGCAATACGAGCGGCCTCGATCTGACGGTTGGTGATCCAATGGGCCTCGAGAGCCTGGATACCAAACTCGCCGAAATGCAGCTCGGTATTACCCTTGGCCTGGCCCTTCATGGAGCCACGCTGCACCTTGCGGTGAAGAATACGCTTAGGGGCAAGCACTACTGACCCCTCCTCTCGGAGTTACGACGACGAGGACGGGAAGAGCCCTCGAGTGCAGGGTTGGGAACAGGCTGGCCCGGGAGCTTCTCGCCCAGGTAGATCCAGACCTTCACGCCGCAAGCGCCCATGGTGGTGCTGGCGACAGCCGTGCCGTAGTCGATCTTGGCACGGAGGGTGTGCAGAGGCACGCGACCCTCGCGGTACCACTCACGACGGCCCATCTCGGCACCGCCGAGACGACCGGAGCACTGGATACGGATGCCCTTAGCGCCGGCCTTGCGGGCGGACTGGACAGCCTTGCGCATAGCGCGACGGAAGGCAACGCGGCCCTCGAGCTGCTCGGCGATAGACTGAGCAACGAGGTTGGCGTCGAGCTCGGGGCGCTTGATCTCGACAACGTCGACGGAGAGCTGGCCCTTGGAGACGCCAGCGACCTTCTCGAGCTCGGTGCGGAGGGTATCGATCTCGGCACCCTTCTTACCGATGACAACGCCGGGGCGAGCGGTGAGGATGATGACCTTCACCTTGTCGCCAGCGCGCTCGATCTCGACGCGGGAGACAGCTGCGCGGGAAAGACGCTTCTCGAGGTACTTGCGGATCTCGAGATCGTTACCGAGGGTCTTAGCGTAATCCTTCTCTGCGAACCAGCGGGAGCGCCAGTTCTCGGTGATGCCAAGACGGAAGCCGGTGGGGTAGACTTTCTGACCCATACAGCTTTACGCCTCCTTTCGAGGAGCAACGACGACGGTGATGTGGGAAGTACGCTTCAGAATGCGAGAAGCGGAACCCTTGGCGCGGGGACGGATGCGCTTAAGCGTCGGACCCTCGTCAACATAGGCAGCGGCGACAACCAGGTTGTCGGCACGCAGACCGTTGTTGTTCTCGGCGTTCGCAACGGCGGAACGGAGAACCTTCTCGACATCCACGGCGACGGCGCGGTCGCAGAAGTGGAGGATGTCGAAGGCCTGAGCAACAGGCTTGCGGCGGATCAGATCGACCACCAGGCGGGCCTTGCTGGGGGAAACACGCACGTACTTAGCGACGGCGCGAACCTCGGTGGCCTCAGTTTCAATAGACTTAGTTGCCATTTACGGTTAACCCCCTATTTGGCCTTGTGGCCACGGAACGTACGAGTCGGCGCGAACTCGCCGAGCTTGTGACCAACCATGGACTCGGTAACATACACGGGCACATGCTTGCGGCCGTCGTGGACGGCGATGGTGTGACCAACCATCTCGGGGAAGATGGTGGACGCGCGGGACCAGGTCTTCACGACGTCCTTCTTGCCAGCCTCGTTCATCGCGGTGATACGCGAGAGAAGGCGAGTCTCCACGAACGGGCCCTTTTTGAGACTTCTGCTCATAAGTGCTTTCTCCTAAAACTCGGTATCCGAAATTACTTCTTACGGCGACGAATGATGTGCTGGTTCGAGACCTTCTTCTTCTTGCGCGTACGAAGGCCCTTCGTCGGCTTACCCCAGGGGGTAACGGAGGGACGACCAGAGGTATGGTTCTTGCCCTCGCCACCGCCGTGCGGGTGGTCGACAGGGTTCATGACGGTACCGCGGACGGTCGGGCGCACGTTCATGTGACGCTTACGGCCGGCCTTGCCGATGACGATGTTGGAGTGATCGGCGTTGCCGACCTCACCGACGGTGGCGCGGCAGGTAACGAGGATGCGGCGCATCTCGGAGGAAGGCATACGGACGATAGCGTACTTGCCCTCCTTACCCATCAGCTGGCAGGAGTTACCGGCGGAACGGGCGATAGCAGCGCCCTTGCCCGGCTGGAACTCGACGGCGTGGATGAGCGTACCGACGGGGATGTCGGCGAGGGGCAGAGCGTTGCCCGGCTTGATGTCGGCGTCAGAACCGGACATGATGGTCTGACCGACCTCGAGGCCCTTGGGGGCCAGGATGTAGCGCTTCTCACCGTCAGCGTAGTGCAGCAGAGCGATGCGAGCGGAACGGTTCGGATCGTACTCGATCGTGGCAACCTTGGCGGGCACGCCGTCCTTGTTGCGCTTGAAGTCGATCACGCGGTAACGACGCTTCACGCCGCCGCCCTGGTGGCGGGTGGTGATGCGGCCGTTGTTGTTACGACCGGCCTTCTTGGGCAGGGGCTCGAGAAGAGACTTCTCGGGCTTGGTGCAGGTGATCTCGGAGAAGTCGGAGATCGTCTGCCAACGCCTACCAGCGGAGGTCGGCTTAAGGTGCTTTACAGCCATTACAATCCCTTTCAATAGGAATCCGTTAGCCATCGCAGACAGGGATTCGAGGTTCTGCCTCGGGTGCGATGACACCGGACGTATACACGGTTCCGGGCGTGTCCATTTTATACGCCCAAAACCTTGAGCTCCCGCCTCCCCTATTTGGGAGGCATGAGCTCACTCAACAGCAGCGAGTCTTAGGCCTGGTTGCCAAAGACCTCGATGGTGTCGCCCTCGGCCAGCGTGACGATGGCCTTCTTCCAAGAACGGGTCTTGCCGGCGACATAGCGCACGCGCTTGGTCTTGGGCTTGACCGTCAGGGTGTTCACGCGAACGACCTTGACGCCGAAGATCTCCTCGACAGCGTCCTTGATCTGATACTTGTTAGCATCCTTGGCGACCTCGAACGTGTACTTGTTCAGCTCCATGCCGGAGAAGGAACGCTCGGACACGATCGGACGGATGATGATCTCGTGGGCGGTCATTTATGCAAGCACCTCCCCGAAGTGAGCGGCGATGTCGGCGGGCATCAGCACAGCGTTGTTGTTGACGAGATCGTAGGTGTTGGCCCTGTCTCTTATACACATCT
>URHQ01000010.1 GCA_900547655.1 uncultured Collinsella sp. | reverse complement strand
CGGGATTGGTCAAAATAGTTTGACTATTAGCGGCTAAAATCGCCCGGCGCTAACAGAGGGCGCCGAGGAGGATGGCGTAGGTGGTGGATTCGCCGAGTTTGAGCTCGTCGCCGGGGTTGAGTTGGGCGGAGCGGCCGGGCTCTACTTGAATACACACACTCGTGGCCCCGTTTACCACCACGGTGCCGTTCGTGGACGACAGGTCCTCGACAAACCATGTGCCAGAATCGTCGCACCAGATATGGGCATGGCGGGCCGAGACGTCGTCGCCGACGTCGGTGATATCGCCCTCCCCCGTTGCCAGCGCGCCGATCTCGACGCCTTCCTCACTCGGCTGAATCCAGCGCGGGGCGCTCACCACATAGCCGTTTTGCACGCGCAGCAGTCCCAGCGGATGCGCCGGCGTAACCTCGTGCTCGCCCGCGACCGAAGATGTGCTCAGCGAGCGCGGCGTCAACGTGTCGCCGCCACGGGTCGCATGAGCGCGGCGGCTCGCCCGACTTGGAACCAAGGCGGGCGTGAGAGCAAACGGCATAGGGAACGAATCTTGCGGATGTACTCCTCGACGTCAGGCAGGTAAACCCCACGAAGTCACCGGGGAGGCCCAAGCGGCCCGGCACCACTTCCAGATTCTGACCAGGGCGAGTCGTTCGCCGGTGGCTGAAGGCTCGCTCCCACCCAAAAGGGGAGATTCGCGTTGTTCCCCAATCGCTCTCGCATCTTTCATTTTGCTCGAGGTGGGCTATATAAAACTTTCCTGGTGAAAGGCGGCGATTGGTTTCCTTTCTTTCTAGAGGAGCGCGCCTGTAATCTGTTTTCATCCTAAATCAAGTTGAGATCGGACCTTCCAGAGGCAAGTCGACTCAAACTGCGAGGCTCCATGTTGGAATAAAGAGCGCTGTCGAAGTGCCAACAACACAAAGCTTGCCAGTCTCAAATAGAACCTTTTGGGAGTCCGATTGGGGCGCACACCGAATCCCCGCTGGTGGTTTTTTATAGCTGCGTAACAATAAACAAGGTTAGTGCCAGTCCAGCATGAAATTGAGGAACGTATGCATTTTTTCTCAGTAAGTGATCGTCGTTACTGCTTCGATGAGGTCACTCGCAATTGCTTTCAGGTTGACCAAGCATCAGAAGATGCGCTTCGCATATTTGAAGCATCGGGAAGAACGGTCAACTCGAAGTTGCTAACAAAGTCACTTGCTGCGAAAGGCTACGACCAAACGACCATAGCAGAACTTGAAGACGACATTGATGAGTATCAACGATTGTCTGAGCGGACTTTCTTAACAAAAGACACGCCTCGAAAACTTAGATCCATCGAACTCCACGTTTCACATGCATGCAACCTTGGTTGTAGTTACTGTTTTGCCGGTAAAGGAGATTATGGAACGTCTCCTCTGCTGATGACAGACGAGATAGCCTTCAAGGCGGTCGACTACCTCGTCGCAAGTTCATCGGAAAACGAAACGCTTGCGATCGTCTTTTTTGGTGGGGAACCCATGATTAACGAGCCGCTGATATGGAAAACGGTCGACTATTCAAAAAGAATATACCCCAATAGAAACTTTACCTATTCTATTACGACCAACGGAACGCTTTTGAATGACACTGCTGTGAATTCTTTCAAGGAGCACGGGTTTTCTGTTCTGATTAGTCTCGATGGTACAGGATGCAAGCACGATGCATCGCGCCCGTACAAGACGGGAGGCGGCTCTTTCTCCGATATCGACAAAAACGTTCGTCGTTTTTCCGAGTCGTTCCCCTTCGGCGCAAGAGCGACCTTAACAAATAATAACTGTAACCTTGTTGAAGACTATCTTCAGTTTAAAGAGATGGGCTTCAGAAGGATTTACTTCTCGCCCGTGAGCTCATTCGATGAGAATATCAAACTCGACGAACACTCATTAAACAAAATCAGGGCGGGCCTAATAGATTTGGCGGATCAATATCTCAAACAGATTGATCAAGGGGAAAAGCCCTTGTTTAGAACATTGAAAACTGCAGTTGATTTGATTATGAGCAACAGGATCGCCTTTGTCGGATGCGGGGCTGGCAGGCGTTTTATTTCCGTGACTCCCGAAGGGGACGTATACCCCTGTCACAGGTTTGTCGGGATGATGCGATTCAAAATGGGCAACATCGTCACCGGAATTGACGAAACTAGGTATATTGAAAACTGGAGTCAGGGTGTCGAAAAAAGAATTGACTGTACGGACTGTTGGGCTCGGTCTTTCTGTGGTGGGGGCTGTAGCTGGGAGGCTGCAGACGAGCACGGCTACTTGCCCAAGAGTCTACACCCTGCATCATGTGAATAAAGAAAAATGTGCTACGAGATGGCTTTTGACCTTATTTCCCGCCACTCATCTTCGCAGGAGAAAAATCAACGAGAAGCTACTGTATCGGAATAAGCGGTTCAGCGCGTTGCTGTCACCATTGTGGAGGTGTTCGTTCTTCTGATTACCGTCTGCGAAGCTTATTGCTACGTTCGCCGAAACCATTCTAGAAATATGGTGAACTAGACATCTTGGTTTGTTATACACAATATTGAGGTTTTTCTGCACCCAAAGGGAGGTAGTCGTGAAGCATATTCATCCGATTAATCCAGGAAGTGGCGACGAGGCAGGCGTGAAGCCGATGTCTTTTGACTGCCTCTTGGGCATTACTGACATCTGTACTGTTTATGATAAAGCAGATGGCTGTGGTGCATACGATTACTGCGACTATGACATGGATGGCGGCAGCATCTGCGTTGTAGATCACTGTGGCATTGATCAAACGTAGTCTCTAATTGGATTAAGGTGAGGAGCTGTTATGAAGCATATCCATCCTGTTGGTTCAAATGAACATCCTCCCGTTGAGCCTTGTTGTCTTGGAGTTGATATATGCAATTTTTACGACATCGCCGAGTGCCCTGTTGCGGATTGGTGCTATGTCGATAAAGAATCAAGCTGTGTTTTGCCAGCAGATTGGTGCGATCCAGTTGACGAGTAGTTTTGTGGCTAGGAACTATTTGGTCCAATTCAGAATAAGATGGGAACAAATACCAAAATCTTGTGTCTGGGAGGAGTTATGCCATTATTGCAAGGTCTCGTTGGATTAGCCTTTATACTTGCGTTATATCTGGCACCTTTTTTAATTCTATTCTTCATTATCCGACTCTTTCTTCGGAGAAAATAGGAGTGTCACGCAAACATTAGCGTAGCTTTCTTCCAATATGAGCCGAGCATTGGCAAGTGGAATAAGAAGCCCGACCGTTCGCCACATGAAAGTGATCGGACGGGCTTCTCTATTTAACCCGGGCCGCCACCCATAGCGGCTTTCCAAGCGTATTCTCAGTGCAAAGCAATCGTCAGTTTAATCCTATGCGCTGATACCGCATTTCATTTGTTCGGCTCGAATTCTACGGCCTGGCAACCCTCGCACTCTCCGGCAAATGGATTGAACGCGAAGGCAGAGATGATGTGTGCGTGGACATCGAGGCTGCTGTAGGCAACATACTGGGACATGGACCCCCGCTGCGCGTGGTATGCGGCCCGGCATATTCATTGCCGTCCAACCCCGTGTAGTTGCAGCAAAGGGTGGAACCTCAATGCTCAGCTCATGTTGTCCGTGGGACACGAGAATCGTAAGTACACTTTGGTGCGATTCTCACGCTGATACTGAGCCACCTGGAATAAGATACGTCGCGACAACACTTCGCTTCACCTCTGTCTCGACAAGATGACGTAGACTAAAGTTTCCTTTAGTAAGAGAACGAGAACTATATCTGAAAGCGTTGCGATGGCGTGAAGGCACCGAGTCCGAACCGCCTGAATGCTACGTGCATCTGCATCGCCTTTTTGTTATCTCTGCCAGTTGGGTAGCACTACACTTGTCATCATTTACCCTGGTACATGCTGCCTAAATCCACTACCCCTTCTACCGCGCCGACCATCTCGTCATCGTGAGAGACAACGATGATCAGCTGGCTTTGCTTGTTGCGCTTAACATAGGCCGCAAGCTCGGCGCGGCTTACAGCGTCTAACCCAGTCGTGGGCTCGTCGAGTACCAAAACTGACGACTTGCGTGAAATCGCCGACCATAAGTACACTCGGCGCAGCTCACCGCCCGAAAGCGCGGAGCAACGTTTCCCGAGCAACTCCTTCACGCTGTTTTCCAGCGAAAGTAGGCCATCTACACCCCGGTGATAGGAAGAAAAGGGCGTGTCGAAATACTCTAACAGCTCTTTCACCGTTTCGTCCGGCGCGAAGCACGACTGTGGGCAGCACGATATCTCTCTCGCACGTATGTAATCCAAGTCGCATTCTTCGATTGGCACGCCGTTGTATTTTACTTTGCCTTTCGATGAGTATAGCCCGAGCATCAAGTAAAGAAGTGACGTCTTGCCTCTTCCGTTTTCCCCAACTATGCAATATGTACCAGGACCGGAAAACTTGAAAGAAAACCCGCCGAGGACCTCTCGGACAGATCCGTCTGGAAGGGCAACCGAGAATTCCAAATCAGATACCGAAATGTCATTTATTTCATCGAGTTTAGCTAAATCGGTCCGATTCCACCCCGATCTCTCCTTTTCTCTCGTCGCGATAGCCGTCCTATCCCATGATGCTTTGGCATCTTGATAGGATTTGAACAATGACATCATACTTTTCAAAGTCTTAAAGAGAACCGCGAAGTATGTACCGATGATAGTGTACTCGCCTATTGACATAGTTCCGTTAATGATTCGTACTCCGGAAACAACAAGTATCACCGCTTGAAACAACGCTGCGAAAAGACCATCGAGCGATGTCAGAGAATATGATAGCTTTCCGGAGCGCAAAACTTTGGGAAAATAGCTCTTAAACCCAGCGTCGAGCGCTTGTTCGCTCTTGCCGTACGAAGATGTCAGTTGAATGTTGAGAATCTGATTAAGCTGCGATGCAATTGCGGCGTAAAAGGCGCTGTCCGCCTCTTTCTTCTCATACGTGACCCTATACAAAAGTTTCCTCAACCCAGTAATTACACAGAAATACACGATGAGGAGAATGATGGAAAACACCGCGAGAGTTGAATCAATTGACCATATGATAAGCAATACGATGGGAATGGCTACAATGGACAGCGGCGCACTGATAAAATTCGCCAAAACGAAGGATGAGACCACGCTGGAGTCGGAAATAATCCGTTGCGTTGTATAGGCTGGATCGATGGTCCGACTCACCAAGTAATCGTCTCTTTCAAAACGCAAGACGGCCTCCCTGAGAAGATCAAAGGAAAGTCTCGTGGTTATGCGAATGGAAAGTGTTCCTGCAAAATAAGTAAAGAGGGTGGAGAAAACTCCTATTGACGCAACCAGGAGCGCGAAGAGTACGGCGTCTCTTTCGCTGCGGTTACCGAGAAGAAAATCTAAGAATTTCCCGTTCACGTATGGCATGGCATAGGAGAGAGCGGTTCCAATCACCGTGATAGCAATGAAGACGAAAGCCCCTTTTGCTCTGATGAACCTCGAGAGAACGCATCGAATCAAGGAAGGCCCCAATCTACCCGCCACAAAACATCAATCACTGATACCTTACACCTCAACACAACAGGAGCGAAGATTTGCCAATGAGACTGCTTTAAGATTGCCTTGGGCCAATACGATCTCAAGCTCTTCCTACAAGAGAGTCGGAATCGCACATCTCCTCCGACGAACCTGGCAATCGGGCGGTTGAAATATCTTTTTCAACCGCCCGATTGCCACAATAGATTTGAGCATCCGCCCACAAACGTCCGCGTTTTATACCCATCAAATCCTTTGCCTTTTGTCGTCTAGACTAGAAAAATCGCTCGAAATAACGCAACCGGCCTGCTCGCTTGAAGAAACCTAAGCCCGTAACGTAGATGTGCAAACTTCCGAAACGCCTTGCGCGGCATAGTGCGTATAAACTTCGTCAACCGCCTCAGAAATATCTGAGTATCGCGCCGGGTCAAAAGCATACGATGTCGCCGCCATACCCCGCACCCATTCGGAACGCGGATTAATTGAATAGCCACACAGCATCATCATACATGCATCTAGACCTGATTTCCCAAGTATCCGACGTATTGATGAGAGCATCGCGGGTCGCCCCTGCACCATCGTCGTCACCCCTATTAGCAGTATTTACCGTTTTTCTCTAAATGCGTATCGCCACCCTTAAGAATACGAAGTGTTTTATCCAGACCCGATTGTCCTCCATCTCAAACGAAGGGATAAGGAATCTCATCCGGAATCGGCAGTAACGGAGGATTCACAACGACAAGCGAAAAACATGAGTCATCTCTCAGAGGGGAGTAAAGGCTCCCCTCAAGCACCCTAGTTTCGTCATCCAAAGAGTTGATGGCAGTGTTTTTCTTACAAAGGTCGACAACAAAAGGGTTGATTTCTACAGGTGTTACATCCATGCCACAGTTGGTAAGTATCAGGCCCTGTATTCTGGGGCCAGAACACAAATCGAGAGCCTTCCGTGCGCTCTGCGGTGTAAGGCGCCAATCTCAGCAAATCTGTCCCACAATACTGCGCTGAAGAACAAGACGGAACCCCTGAGCCAAACTCCCCTATACCTTATTAAGGCTAAGACAGGCAAGTTCACGCACCCGGCATATTCCAGAATAACATCCTATTGTTTTAGATGCTCTACAAGCATGAACAGCCGCGAATCGGAAAGATCTTCTAGTTTCGCCCCGACTGACCGCCAAGGGCCAAAATGGCCCCTCCATCCCCGGGCGACTGGCTCTGGCGCGCCGAGGAGTGTCCCCAAGTGCCGGCAGAAAAGAAACGTCCCTATCTGCCGGCTAGAGAGCACCGAAGAGGATGGCGTAGGTAGTGGATTCGCCGAGCTTGAGCTCGTCGCCGGGATTGAGTTGGGCGGAACGGCCGGGCTCGACCTGAATGCAGACGCGCGTGGCCCCGTTTACCACCACGGTTCCGTTGGTGGACGACAAGTCCTCGACGTGCCAGATATTTTGAGCATCGCACCAGATATGAGCATGGCGGGCCGAGACATCGTCGCCGACGTCGGTAATATCGCCCTCGCCAGTGGCCAGCGCGCCAATCTCAACACCCTGCTCGCTCGGCTGAATCCAGCGCGGGGCGCTCACGACAAAACTGTTTTGTACGCGCAGCAAGCCCAAGGGGTGCGCCGGGGCGGGTTCGCGTTCGCCCGCGGTCATCGACATGCCAAGCGAACGCGGCGTGGAGGTGCCTCCGCCACAGGTCGCGTGCGCGTAGTCGATGGCATAGTTCACCGAGGACCGCACATCCGCCGAACAACCGACGGCGACAAACAGCACCAGCACGGCCTCGGCGCGCTCGGCGGGCATGAGTTCCGCCGCCTGGGACAGGCGATCGAGCGCGTTGCGATAGAGATTCGTGTCCTGGTGGCACTCTTCGAGCGCGCGTACCATCGGTTCACCTGCAGGACCGCACACCATATTGATCACAGCCGTGGAGTCCATGGGATTGCGCTGGCGCAGGGCCAGTTGCGACATAATACGCGCAGCCGAGGTACCGTATTCGGCAAAGTAGCGCTGCTGAAGCGTGCCGACCGGCGCGCGAACGATAAAGCGGGAAACCCAAGAGCGATCGGCGGCTCGGCTCTGCGGGCTGCGGCCGTCGGCGAGCGGACGGGA
Source organism: uncultured Collinsella sp. (assembly GCA_900547655.1). Lineage (GTDB taxonomy): Bacteria > Actinomycetota > Coriobacteriia > Coriobacteriales > Coriobacteriaceae > Collinsella. Next base: position 28,047 of record URHQ01000010.1, on the reverse strand, counting down.
CGAAAGCACCAAGCCGCACAGCTCGATATGGCTCAGATGCGCCGCGCGCTTAAAGATGTCAAACATGGCCCCGCATGGGGTGAGCTCAACTTGAGATGCCATGACCTAGGCCTCCTTGGTCGTAGAAATAGAATCGGACGATACTTCGACAGGTCCGCCAAAAGTACGGGCAGCTGCGGCTCCACCGGCAAGCGGAGTCGCCATCTGGGCTTTTGTGCGTCGCGGTGCCGAAACGGGAAGTTCAAAGGCAAAGCCCATCGCAAGCAAAAACCACGTAAGCGTATAGGTTGCAACCAGAGCGGCAACAAGGCCGCCCATCACGGCGCGTTGGGAAAATACGCTACATGCAGCCACAACCAGCACCGGAACCTCGCAGGCAGAAAGCGCAAGCACACCCTGCAGGAAGCCCGAGCGCCGATTGCGCGCAAGTGCCCCCGCGGCAACGCCGGCTATGCCTGGCAGCGCCAACGCCAGTGCGGCAATAATACCCGGTAGCGACCCAGACCACACGAGCGATCCCAAAGTCGCCGTCACGCGGGCGCCCGACGCCAGCAGCGCGGCCGAGACCACGACCACAGCCCAAACCACGCCACAGACGACCGTCGCGCCGACCATCAGCGCGCGACGAACCGCGCGGCCAGACGCATCCATGGGGCACGGCGTGAGCGGCTCGCCGCGGAGCGAACGACCGACATTTTGCGCATAGTGGTCACAAAACGCCGAGAGCGCCGCCTCGACCGCCGCCGGCTCGGGACGATCTTTTTGATGGCTGGACAGACAGGCCATCACCACGTCGAACAGCTGGGCATCGACAAACGCCAGCGCATCGCGTAGCTCTTCGGAATCCGGCTCAAGCCCTAGCTGCTGGGCCTGCTCGGCCGCGGCGAGCGCCACATCGGGCTCACGACGAAGCAGCTGAGTCAAATCACAACCGGGCGCATGGGCACCAATAGGATAGTCGGGCCGCGTGTCCATCTTGAGACGGTAGGGGCTCGCGATGTCGCGCGTCTTTTTGCGCGAACCCGAGGCACCCGAAGTACTCGGCGCGGCTTCGTATGGCGCGACGTCGGCAATGAGCTCGTAAACCGTGCTTGCCGCGGCGTATACGTCAATCGCCGGCGACATACGCAAAGCGCGCAGGTCGGGAATATCGTCGGTGAGCATCTCGGGCGGGGCATAGGCAACCGTCGCGCGACGCAGCGTGGCATAGCGCTCCGTAAACGACGCCTTGCCGCCGGTACCGGCCACGGCCGACGCAGGCTCAAGCGCCAGCGACGAGCCAAAGTCGATCAGGCACAGGTCAAAGGTGCCCTCGGCAAGCTGCCGGTCAAGCGGTAGACGCGCCGTGCGCACCATAATATTAGCGGGCGAGATATCGCGATGGACAAAGCCCTCCCCCACCAGGCTCATACGGCAGAGCAGATCGAACAGGTCGCGACCCAGACGCGCCGCCACAAGCGGCGACAGGCGTCCGGCATCGTCCACGGCGAGTCGTGAACGCAAGCGGGCAAGCGTCTCGCCCTCGACCCATTCCATGACAATTGCAGGCACACCGTCGACCTCGCCCCAGCCATAGAGGCGGGGAAAGCCCTTGAGGCCCGAAAGGGCGCGGTGGCATTCATATTCCTCGCGAAACGCCGCCTTGAACTTGGCGACCAGCGCCTCGTGAGCGGTATCGTCGTCAAACTCATCGCGCGCCGGCAAGATGAGCTGCTTGAGTGCCACGGCCTCGCCTTGGGCGTTGACGGCACGCGTCACGCGGCCAATACCGCCACGGCGCATGGTGGCATCGTCGGCAAACAGCATCGTAAAACGACGCAGATAGGCAGGCAGTTCGTCCTGACCGAGCGCAATGGCCGGCTCAAACCCGTCGACACGCGCCAGGCGCAGGCCGACCATGGGATCGCGACCGAGTGATTGTGGTGTGGTGGATGCAAGATCGGTCATCATAGGGCAAGCGCCGCCACGTTATTGTTGAAGTTACCGAGCGCGACGTCATCATCGCCGTAATGGCCGACCCATTGACATAGGTTGGTGTAACAGCCCCACAGATTGGCATACTGCTGATACCACTTTGACCGGGGCGAGAATGTCTGACGACCGAACTCGGCTCGAATGACAAACATCTCCCCGACCAGGCTGTCGCACGGCCTGGGATCGCCCGTAGAGTTATAGGTCGAAACCACGTCATTGGCACGAGAAACATAGCCGTCGAGCATGTTGTACTTGGTCACAAGCCAGCTGTGAATGCTCTCTTCCTCAGCAGCGGAAAGGCCACCGGAGTTTGCATCGTTGTCAGTGTTGCCGCCCGTCGAGCCGCCGTTTCCAGACCCTCCGGCAGAGGAACCCGACCCAGAGCCGCCGCCCGAACTCGACGAATCCGAGCCGGAGCCAGAAGTATCCGAGCTACCGGGCTTTCCGGACTGCTGGGCGTCCCGCTCCTTCTGCTGCTCGACCTTATTCACCGTTGCCGCCACGCTATTGTTGGACAACCGATCGATGATCTTGGTGTTGGTGAGCACGATGGTTTTGCCATTGGCAAGCGTGACTTCGTTGTCCGGGACCTCGGCGCCGCCCGCATCGTCGGTGCCAAACACAATATGCGCGACCACACTTGCCCAAGCATATCCAGTCGTGGTGCCCAGATCACTTTTGACCTCATGCCCCACGCGCGGTTCGCGTGCGGCATGCGCCTGCATCATGGACGGCACGGTCATACCATAGGCAGAAACGCCAGCTATGACCAGCACCAGCGAGCAAGACAGCAGCGCGTACGCCCGCGGCGCCAAGCCCAGTCGGCGTCGCATGCGCACCGCGGCGCCGCGCTTTGTCTGAGTGCCACCGGGCCGCATGCGTTCTCCTCCAAGAAAAACACGCCGCTCAGAAGCGGCGCATTCATTCAAATCCATATTTGAGTGTATCAGCGAACCAAAAAGGTTGCGCAACGAATGGGCAAATTAAGGATGCGAGCGGAAGCATCCATGCGATAAGCGGACACGAAGCATCTTTGTTGCACAACAAACTCACAGTCGCACGGGGAAATTATGACTACCCCGTGCGTCGCGAGGAAAACATACGGCAGGAGCAGGCTCGCCACCTAAATCGCACGACGGGCCTCGATGGCGCGGCCAAGTGTAAGCTCGTCGGCATACTCCAGGTCGCCGCCCACGGGCAGGCCGCTCGCCAGACGCGACACCTCGACGCCCAGCGGCTTGATAGTGCGGGCCAGGTAGCTCGCCGTGGTCTCGCCCTCGATGTTGGGGTTGGTGGCGATGATGACCTCATGGATATCCTCGTGGCCCAGACGCGCCAGCAGCTCGCGGATGTGCAACTGCTCGGGACCTATCTTGTCCATGGGGCTGATCACGCCGCCCAGCACATGGTACAGGCCATGGTAGCTGCCCGTGCGCTCGATTGCCTGGACGTCGCGCGGCTCGCCCACCACGCAAATACGAGTGGTATCGCGCATCGGGTCCTGGCAGATGGAGCACTCGTCGGCCGTGGCGTAGTTAAAGCAACGGCTGCAAAAGTGGACCTCCTGCTTGACCTCCAGGATGGCCTCGGCCAGGCGGCGGGCCTCCTCGGCATCGGCCTCGAGCAGGTAATAGGCGATGCGCTGGGCCGACTTGGGACCAATGCCCGGCAGACGACCCAGTTCATCGAGCAGTTTTTGCAGACTGTGATTCGCACTCATATATATGCGTGTCTTAGAACGGCATACCCGGGATGTTGAGGCCGCCGGTGATGGCGCCCATCTGCTTGTTGGCGAGCTCGTTGACGCCGCGGACGGCCTCGTTGACGGCAGCCATGATCATATCCTGCAGCATATCGACGTCCTCGGGATCGAGGGCATCGGGGTCGATGGTGAGGTTGACGAGCTCCATCTCGCCGTTGACGGTCACCTTGACCATACCGCCGCCGGCAGAGGCGTCGACGGTCTGGGACTTGAGGTTCTCCTGCGCGGCGGCAAGCTGCTCCTGCATCTTGCGAGCCTGCTTCATCATCTGCTGCATGTTCATACCGGCCATGATGGCTCCTTTACGTGCGGCCGCACGCCGAGCTGCAAGGGCAGCCGGAGCACGGCAGGACTTTCAAACTCAAAAATCGTACCACGGCGCGCGGCGAGAGAGCGGTGCGGACGTGTTACCTCAGTCGATATACATGTCCTGGAGTGCAAACCGCACCCAAAGATTATGCGAAGTTGAATAATTCGCATCTGCATAATATTGAAAGCTAAATCTTGTAGAGCCGGAATCCGACATTTTCTGCATCCAGCTAGATAACAAAATGCCGAACCGCTGCTCGAGGCGGCGCTCATGATGGCAGGGTATAATTTGATTGTCACAGACAGCAATTTAGAGGTGCCCCCATGAATGCCCCCGACGCGCTCCAAAACATCCGCTCAAAACACCCCGTTGCATATGTGGTTCTCTATCTCTTTGTCGGCTGGGCATTACTGGTTGTCATCACCCATGCTATAGCCTTTGGAGCAGAACTGCTGATAGCCAGCTCGGACCAGCCCGTCGTCAAATGGGAAGCGACCGATGAGTGCACCGACGGAACTCGAACCATTTACTACAACAGCCCGTCCCTCTACCAAGAGTTCAAGGTCAAGATAAAGGACTCCAAGATTGTCGATGCCGAACTAGGCGCTTTCTTGACAATCGGAGCAACCGTCAACGCCGAGCAAGTCGAGCACACGGACAGCCATGCGACGTATCGTATCGACCTCAGCATCCTAGGCCGACCGTCACGTACCTGTCTGCTCGAATGCGAGATACGCGGCACCGCGTTGCACATGTCCGAAATACAGATGCGCCCGGGCAAAGAGATCTCTTCTTGAGCAGCATACCCGCCCGCACGGTTACTCCACCGGTTTGAAGATGGTGGACTGGCCGAAGACGCTGCGGATGAGGGCTTTGGCCTCGTCCTCGGTCTGCGGGATGCTCGGGGCTGCACCCTGATGGCCGAAGGGGCTGCCCGCACCGGGGTTGGACTCCCAGGGAGTCGCGGGGACGTCGTCGCTTGTAGGGGCCGCGGGTGCCGCCGCAGCGGGCTTGGGCGCGGGCGTCGCACCCGGCACGTCGAACGGAGGCAGATCGTCCCCGCTCGCATCGCCGGCAAAGCCGCCGACCATAGCGTCGTCGTAGGGCACCTGCTCGGATTCCCACGGCGCGGGCTGCGCGACAGGCTGAGCCTTGGGAGCGGACGCGCGCTCGGGCGCTCGGGGTGCGGGCTCGGTCGGGAGCTTACCCGTGGCAGGAGCGCCGGCGGGGTTGTCGGAGCGTAGCCAGGGGGCTTTGCCCAGGTCAGACGACTTGGGCGCGGGTGAGACGGGCTTGGGCGCGGGTGTCGGAGCAGCTGGTTTGGGCGCTGCGGGCTTAGGCGCCGACGGGGTCGATGCCGCTACCGGCGCCGCTTGCTGCTGCGGCGCGCTGGCGCTCGAGGATACAGGGGCCGCCGAGGACACGGGTTGCGGGTCCGCAGATGCCGCAGCCCGTGCAGATGGAGAATGCTCCTCATGTTGAGGAGCCGGCGTGCCACCCCCATCCAGGACATAGTCGACGGTACGACGACCGAAGACCGCGCAGACCGTCGGCAGGACCACCGACTGCGTATCGGCGCGACCGAGCATCTTAATGGCAAAAGTCGAACCCGCGGGGAACGAGACCGTGAGCTTGGAGCCGTCGTCGGCCGTGGCGCGGGCGTTGAGCAAAAGCCCTGCGTAGGAAGCCTGACGCGCCTTGACACGCTCGACAACCTCGGCCCATTTGCGCTGCAGCTCTCCGGCATCCTCGACCGCGGGCGTCTCGGCGGCACCGGCGGCGGCAACCTGGGCGGCGTTGTTGGACTGGGGCTTAGGTGCCGGAGCGGTGGCAGGCGCGGGGGCCGCAACGGGCTGAGCCGTCGGAGCGGCAGCACCACGGTCCCAAGGCATACCGCCCTGGCGCGCGGACGTAACAGCGGGGGCAGCGGTCGCCGCAGGAGTAGCGGCTCGGGCACCCGAGATCAGCGTCGGCTGCTGGACAGCGGGTGCGGATGCAGCAGGCGCACTCGCTTGAGCAGCAGCCACGCTCGCCGGCACGGCGCCGTTGGCAACCATGGCCTCCAGGCGTGCCACGCGCTCGGCCAATGCCTCAATCGTTAAATCAGCCTCGGGACGCGCCAGACGCGTGCAGGCAATCTCGAGCACCAGGCGCACGTCGCTCGCGCCCCTCATCTCCAGTGCGGCATCGTCGAGCACCGTCAGCACACGAGCCAGGCGGTCGGCAGGATGCTCGCCAAAGGCAGCGGCCTCGGCAGCAAGCGCCTTGGCCTGCTCAGCACCGCCCTCAAACAACTCGGCACGGGCACCGGCAACGCAGGCAACATACACGTCGCGCACGTGCGCCACCAGGTCGCGCGTCAGCTCCAGCAGGTCGTTTCCTTCCTCTACCTGTGCACGAATGAGCCCATAGAGTTCAGCAATATCACGTTCGGCGATGGCGCGGGCAAACTCGCCCAGGATCTGGTCCGAAACCTCGCCCAAAAGCGAGCGGGCATCGTCCGCATGCACGGCGCCGTTGCCAAAAACGCTCAGCTGCTCCAGCGTGGAGAGCGCGTCGCGCATGCCGCCCTTGGCATGGCGCGCCACGATGGCGAGCGCCTCGTCGTCGTAATCGAAGCCCTCCTGCTCGCATACGTATGCCAGGCGATGCTCGATATCCTCGTTGCCGATGCGGTGGAAATCGAAGCGCTGGCAGCGCGAGAGGATGGTCTCCAGAATCTTTTGCGGGTCGGTGGTGCACAGCACAAAGATCACGTGCGCCGGCGGCTCCTCAAGCGTCTTGAGCAGCGCGTTGAACGCCGCCGTCGTGAGCATGTGGACCTCGTCGATGATATAGATCTTGTACTTGCCGCGCACCGGGGCAAAGTTGACGGAGTTGATGATCTCCTCGCGCACGTTGTCCACGCCGGTACGGCTTGCGGCATCGAGCTCGTAGACATCGGGGTGGCTGCCCTCGGCGATGAGCTCGCACTCCTCGCAAGTACCGTCGGGCATGCAGCCGCTTGCACCCTCGGCGCGCGCCGCCTCGGCATTGCGGCACAGCAGCGCCTTGGCCAGAATGCGCGCCATAGTGGTCTTGCCCGTGCCGCGCGGTCCGCAAAACAGGTAGGCGTGGGACAGGCGCCCCTCGGCGATGGCGTGCTCGAGCGTCGAGACGATATGCTGCTGGCCCACCACGGAGTCGAAGGTGAGCGGGCGATACTTTCGGTACAACGATTCCATGGGTGCTCCCCCGGGTATACTGAGTCTTGTTGCCGCGACGGCCATGCGGTCGCACGGCATACTGCATTCCATAATAACCCGTACGGCAAGCCCGCCGCGATAGGAGTCCAAAGAGCATGGCAGACGCAGAGAGCAACCTCGTTCCCTCCGAAGCAGCCGACCAGGTCGAGGTCGCGCTCGAGAAGCAGGCCGCAGCCGACGACGGCATCCTGTACCTCAACGAGTACCAGTACGAAAACGACCTGGTCACCGACTTCGCCCGCCTGGTCGCCTCGCCCAGGCGTCGCGGCTCGCTGTATGTCGCCGCCGCGATTGCCGCGCTCATCGGCATCGGCATGTTGGTGGCCGGCGGCAACTGGATCAAGTTTGGCGTCGTGCTGATCGTATTCGGCGCCTTTTTGGCCTGGTGGAGCAAGAACCTGCACCACACCCTCGCCCGCGACTTTATCGACGCCGTCGAGGCCGACGAGTCCATGGGTGGCCGCTATCGCCGCGTCGCCGCCAACGAGGATGGTCTGATGGTATGGGGCAAGAGCGGCAAGTCGCAGTTTTTCCCGTTTGAGAAGCTCGACCACGTACTCGACGGCGAGCGCATCTTTGTGGCTATGTTCGCCGACCAGGGCGTGACGATCCCCAAGGACACCTTCGTCCGTGGCGATGCCGAGCAGTTCGGTCCCTTCCTCAAGGCCCGCATCAACAAAAAACTCCGCATCGAGACCAAACGCAAGAAGATGAAGGCAGAAAAGGCCGCTGCCGAAGCCAAACAGGGCGACAAGCCCCAGGACAACAAGGGCAAGCAGCGCAAGCAGAAGAAGAACAAGAAGAAGCGCTAAGGCCAAGCCAGACAGGCAGCCTCGCATCCCGTTATCCTCGCCATCCGCCCGAGCGTGCTACACTAGCAGCATCTATGCCACCGCGAACGGCTCGGCTCAGCGCCCGCCACTCGCAAACGAACTTTAAACGCACGAGGGTTGGCCATGCCGCTTTTCTCGCAACATACCGCCCGGTTCTCGCCGGACGTTCCTTTGGAGGGCACCAGCTCTCGCGAGCTGCTCAAGCGGTACCAGCCGCTCGAGACACTTGCGACCGGCGGTTTTGGCTCCATCGAGATCTGCCGCGACACGCACCTGCGCCGCCGCGTCGCCATTAAACGCATCCCCCTTATCAACGGTGCCGGCATGCCCGCTAGCGACATCATGGATGTCCTGCGCGAGGCGCACACTGCCGCCATGCTTCAACATCCCAACATCGTGCAGGTCATCGACTTTACGCACGACACAGCCTATGCCTACCTAGTTATGGAATATGTCGATGGCATGTCGCTGGCCGAGTTTTTGCACCGCGTGGACGGCCACTCACTTACCTTTGACGAGGCCGCGGCCATTGCCGATGCCCTGGGCCAGGCGCTCACCTTCGCCCATAGTAATGGCGTACTCCACCTGGACATTAAGCCCGCCAACGTGCTCATCGACCACTCGGGCAATGTAAAGCTCACCGACTTTGGCATGGCGCGACTGTCGTCCGCCGGTGGCTTTGGCGGCTCGCGCGGCGGCACCATCGGCTACATGCCGCCCGAGCAGCTCGATATCGAGACCGGCACGGTCGATGAGCGCGCCGATGTCTTTGCTCTCGCCTGTGTGATCTACGAGGGCCTGTGCGGCAGCGCCCCCTTTATGGCGGCCACGCCCGCCGACTCGCTCGACCGCATCATCGGCGGCGCCACCTATCCCAGCGAGCTGATACCACACTTTCCCCCGGGAGCCGAGGCCGCGCTCATGAGCGCGCTCTCCCCCATGCCGCAGGACCGCCCCAACAGCATCGAGGCATTTTGCGACCAGCTCCTTGCCGGTCTGGGCAGCGTGCGCGAAGGCCGTCGCAGCCTGGAACAAATGGTTGGCGAGCTTTCGGATGACGAGCAGGAGCTCGACGATATCGAGCCGTCGCACTGCGAGGACGACGCCATCGAGGTCGACCCCGCACTCGGCTGGGCGGGCACGCGCTGGAGCCATGCGCGCGACTACACCATGCGCGCTATCTCGGCGCTAACGTGCGGCACCTTTAGCTTTTTGCTGATGCAAACGGCCGGGGTCGCGGCGCTTCCCGGCCTGGTCATTGCGGCCATCGCGATCGGCGCGGCGGCTGGCCTGGCCCCCCAGATTGGCTCGGCCATCTCGGCTGTGGGCTTTTTGGTGCTCATGGCCAACGCCACCATGCAGGCACAGGGCATCCTGTCGATGCTGCCCGTCGCGGTGATCTTTGCCGCCGCCATGTCCGGTTGGTGGATCGCCTGGGGTCGCACCGAGGCTGCCGCGAGCGCCGCGCTCACCTGTGCACTCGCGCTTGGCTGTCTGACCGGCAATACCTTCCTGGCAGCTGGGGTCGCCGCCGGCGTCGCGTCATTTTGGCTCGGCCCGGCAAGCGCCGCCGCGGCAACGGGCATGGGCGCGCTTTTTGCCCGTCTGGCCACGGTCGCGCTTTCAGCCGGAGGCGTGCTGGGGCTCGGTAACGTTGCCGCAGCGCTGGGAGACCCGCTCCTTTGGGCTGCCTTTGTGCTGGTCGCGGCAACTGCCGCGGCGTCATCTGCGCTGCTCAATGCCCATGCCAAGCGTGCCGATCAGGGCTCAAACCTTGCCGCAATCGCCGCCATCGCTGTCACCGGCATCGGCTGCGCAGCGGCGTCCTGTCTTGCACACCATATGGAAATTGCCAGCCTTGCAGCCGCGGTCGTCGCCAAGGCGGCGGTTGCGGGAACCCTATCCTCTATAATCGTTGGGATATGCCTATATTTGCTCGGATACCAAAGAACCTATACGGAGAGTGATCTTTCGTGAACTTCCTGAACATCTTCGAGGACCACGTGGCCGGCATCTTCGGTGCCACCCGTGCCCCGTTCTCCTTTAAGAAGCTTGCTAAGCAGGCCGCTCGCGACATGGAGGATCAGACTCTGGTGATTAACGGCGTCAACACGGCGCCGGCACTCTATACCATCCTTATCGCCGCCGACGACGATCCCATGCTCGCCCCGTTCTACCCCGAGCTTTCGCGCGAGGTCCGCGAGTTTGTGAAGGCGCAGGCCGAAAAGCGCCGCTATGTCTTTGTCGGCGAGCCCCTCGTGCGCTTTATGATCGATCCGCAGCTGCGCGCCGGCAAGTTCTCGGTCTTTGCCGAGAACGTCGATGCCCCCACGCTCGGCCGCCTGTACGAAGAAGAGCGCGCCTATCAAAACGGCCTGGGCCAGAACAACTCCGCGGCAAGCCGTGCCGCCAGCGCCCCGCGCGCCGGCCAGCAGCAGTTTGCTGCCCCGCAACAGCAGCGCCCCGCCGCCATGCCCCAGCAGCAGCCGACGCCTCGCGCCGCCGCTCCCGACCCGCTTGCCGTGGCAGACCCCTTCGCGCCTAGCGTCCCCGACCCCGCCGCAGCACCCATCCCGGTGCCGCAGACCGTCTCGCGCGACGCGCTTGCCGGCATGGGCGGAGCCGCCGCGACCGGTGCCGCCGTGGGCCTAGGCGCCGCAGCCGGCATCGCCTCCAACATGGCGAGCACTCGCGCCCCGCAGCGCCCGCTCGCCCAGCTCGTCGACGTCGTGAGCGGCGAGAGCCATAGCATCACCTCCGCACAGGTGACCATCGGTCGCGAGCGCTCAGTTTCCGACATTGCCCTGCGCGACCCCAACGTGTCGCGCCGCCACGCCCAGCTCACCTTTACGGGCTCGGATTGGTCGATCGAGGACCTCAATTCCACCAACGGCACGCTCGTCAACAACCGCCGCATTACGCGCTGCCCGCTGCGCAACGGCGATCTGCTGACGTTTGGCCTGAGTACCTTTGAATTTAGGGGATAGTCGCTTATGAACATCGATATCGTCCTTTTTGCAGGCCGCATCGTCTTGGTCGCCCTGCTCTATATCTTCCTGTTCGCCGTCATGAAGACCGGCGTGGGACTTGTGCGCGGGCAGCGCCGCGACTCGGCTATCTGGACGATTGATGTGGACAAGGGTCCGCGCGGTATCCGCGGCATCCACGTAGACATGCTCGGCCCCGTCATCGTCGGTCGCTCGCCATCTTCGGACATCTGCATCAACGAACCGTTCGTCTCGGCCTCGCATGCGCGCTTTTCGCTGCAGGGCCCGGCGCTCATCATCGAGGACCTCAACTCGCTTAACGGCACGCTCGTCAACGGCCGCCAGCTCGTGGAGCCCGCGACGCTGCGCGAGGGCGACGAAGTCCAGATTGGCGACGTGGTCATGAAGGTGAACCGTCGATGATCGACGAGGAGAACAAGTCCGCAACTATGACCGAGGCGCCGGCTGCCGCCGCAGCTGCGCCGGCCCACGCCGCTCCGGCGGACTCCACACCCGTGGAGCCCGAGGACACCGTGTTCTCCCTGCCTCTTTCGCATGTAACGCATGATATTTCGGATCTCGCCGATAACGAGGACGAAGAGGATGCCGTAGCGGCGCCCATCGGCGCACATGCTGCGGAACAGCCCACAGCGCCCGAAGCAACCCCAGCGCCGGCTCACTTTGCAGAGCCCGTCGCCGCGGCAATCAACGAGAGCGCTGCGGTGTTTGCGGCACCCGAGCCCGCCGCGCCGGCGTTTCCCATAGCCCCGGCATCCGAGGTTGCGCCCGCGTCTACGCCGGCGCCCGAGCCTATAGACGTCAGCCCGCAAGACGACGAGTCGACCGCCCGCGTGTCCGAGGAGCCCGACTCCCCGGACACCGACAATTCCGAATCAAACGCCGAGACCGACACCGTCTCTCCCGGTGACACCGCCGAGATCGACGTTGCTGCCGTTGAGGCCAAGCTCAAAGACCCCGGCTCGACCATGAGCTTTGAGCCCCTGACCGAGGAGCGCATCGAGACCGACTCGACCTATGATGCCGGTACCACCACGCAACTCATGTGGGGCGCCCGCTCCGACGTTGGCTGCGTGCGCCCGCACAATGAGGATTCCTACCTGGTGCAGTCGCCGCTCTTTTGCGTATGCGACGGCATGGGCGGTCACGCCGCCGGCGAGGTAGCCTCTTCCATCGCCGTCGAGACTATTGCCAAGACGGCCCCGCAGTCCGCCGACGCAGCGCGCCTGGCCGCAGCCGTCGAGGCAGCCAACGCCGCCGTAATCGAGGCGGCCCTGAACGGCCTGGGCAAGCCCGGCATGGGCTGCACAGCCACCTGCGCCTATATCGAAAACGACACGCTCGCCATCGCCCACGTGGGCGACTCTCGCGCCTACCTGCTCCACGAGGGCACGCTCATCCGCGTGACCCGCGACCACTCCTACGTGGAGGAGCTCGTGGACGCTGGCGAGATCACGGCAGACGAGGCTCGCGTCCACCCCAACCGTTCGGTCATCACCCGCGCACTGGGCTCGGACCCCGCCATGTATGCCGACCACTTCACTCTGCATATCGAGGAAGGCGACCGCCTGATCCTGTGCTCCGACGGCCTCTCGAGCATGATTCCCGATAGCGATATCGAGAACATCGCCACGCAGTCCTCAACCGCGCAAATCTGCGTCGACAACCTAGTGGACGCGGCGCTTGCCGCCGGCGGCCACGACAACGTGACCGTAGTAGTCGTTGACCTGGTTGACGATGGCGTTATGCGCGAGGCGCAGCGCGTGCGTCGCCGCAACATTACTATCGCCGCCATTCTGGCCCTCGTCTTTGTGCTGGCAGCTGGCATCTGGGCCTACACGGGTGTCACCGGCTCGTACTACCTGGGTACCTACCAGGGCAATGTCGCCGTCTGGCGCGGCCTGCCCGGCAAGCCGCTCGGACTCAAGCTCCACTGGCTCGAAAGCGAAACCAGCATCAAGCTATCCGACCTGCCCGAAGACACGCAAAACCGCCTCAAGGCGGGCATTCCGCAAACAAGTGTCGACGATGCGCAGGACACGATATCCAAGTACCGCCACCAGATCGACGAGGAGCAGACCCGCCAGGTGATCGACGCGCAAACGATTCGCGACAACACCAATCAGGGATCGACCTCCGAATCAGATTCCGAGAAAACCGCCGAACAGTCCGCCGAGGCCGAAGCCTCCGATAAGAATTAGAAAGGGAGTGCCGCTTATGAGTCGCCGCAACACCGAGCTGCTCTTGCTCATCGCCTCGGCGTTCCCCGTCATCCTGCTGTATGCGATGTACGTCCTCACCGCGGGCGCTGCCATCTCCTTTGAGACGCTCGCCGTGCCGATCGGCCTCTTTGCCGCCTTCGCCGCGGCACATATCGCCGTGCGCATCTTGGCGCCCGGCGCCGACCCCGCCATCCTACCCATCGTATTTATACTTTCGGGCATCGGCATCACGTTCGTGACGCGTCTCGCCCCCGCTCTCGCCATCTCACAGCTCATCATCCTGTTTGTCTCGGTGGCCCTGATGGTGGGAACGCTTGCACTGGTCAAAAACCTCGACGTGGTCATGCGCTACAAGTACACCTTTGGCATTATCGGCATCATCCTGCTGATGCTGCCCATCTTTATCGGCACCACGATCTCGGGCTCCAAGCTGTGGATTCGCATCGCGGGCTTTACCATCCAGCCTGGCGAGTTCGCCAAGGTCTTTATCGTCCTGTTCCTGGCCGGCTACCTAGCCGAGAACCGCGAGCTGCTCTCCATCTCCAACCGCAAGATCCTGGGCTTTAAGATCCCTCGTCTGCGACTGCTGCTGCCGCTGTTTGCCGTGTGGGGTGTGTGCCTGCTCGTCGTCGTCTTCGAACGCGACCTGGGTTCGGCCGTGCTGTTCTACACCATCTTCTTGCTGATGCTCTACGTTGCCACGGGGCGCTTTTCGTATGTCGTTATCGGCCTTGCGCTCTTAGCCGTTGGAGCCGTGGGCGCCTACAAGTTCCTGTCGCACGTTCAGGTGCGTTTCCAGGTTTGGGTCGATCCGTTTAAGGACGCCCAGGGCCAGGGCTACCAGATTGTCCAGTCGCTCTTCTCGCTTGCCGACGGCGGTCTGGTCGGCGTTGGCATCGGCAACGGGATGGCCAACAACATCCCCGTCGTCGAGTCCGACTTTATCTTCTCGGCCATCGGCGAGGAGATGGGTCTTTTGGGCGGCGGCGCCGTGCTCATCCTGTTTATGCTCTTTGCCGTGCGTGGCCTGACCACAGCTGCCCGCGCAAAGTCCGACCTTGCCGCCTTTAGCGCCACCGGTCTTACGGCAGCCATCAGCTTCCAGGCCTTCTTGATCGTTGGCGGCGTTACCCGCCTGATCCCGCTGACCGGCGTCACCCTGCCCTTTATGAGCCAGGGCGGCTCCTCTCTGCTGGCGAGCTTTATCATCGTCGCGCTCCTGCTGCGCGCCGGTGACGAGGCGACCGGACGCGAGGCCGAGCTTACCGGCACCGGCACCATGGCCGCCATCACCGATGATCAGGTCGCATCTGCCGCCGCCCCGACGGGCACGCGCTTTGCCACCTCGTCTTCCTACGGCAGCGGTAGCCATTCCGTCGGCTCGCGCATGCGCCGTCGCCTGCTCGACACGCCTGAATCCGGTGTGCTCGGCCGCGTGGCGCTCGCCAACCGTCTAACCCGTGCGGTGCTCGCCTTTACGGCGCTGTTCGCCATCCTTATCGGCAACCTCACCTATGTCCAGGTCATCAAGGCCAAGGACTATCAGGACATGCCGACCAACAACCACACCATCGCCCGCTCCAAGTACATCCAGCGCGGCTCCATCATCACGTCCGACGGCGTGACGCTGGCCGAGTCGCTGCAGCAGGAGGACGGCACCTACGTACGCTCCTACCCCAACGGTAACCTGGCAGCGCACGTGGTTGGCTACGTGAGCCAGCAGTATGGCACCACCGCCATCGAGAGCGTCATGAACGACACGCTCACCGGTTCTAAGGACTACTCCAGCTGGAACAATGCCATCGCGTCGCTCGCGGGCCAGACCCAGCCGGGCAACACCGCCAAGCTCACCATCGACTCGCGCATCCAGACGGCTGCCGAGCAGGCACTCAAGGGCTTTAAGGGCGCCGTGGTGGTTATGGATCCGCGCACCGGCGCGGTCCTCGCATGCGCAAGCTCGCCCACCTATGACAACACCAACATCGATGCCCTGATGCAGTCGGGCGGTGGCGAGGACGGCTCCATGTACGACCGCGCCATGGACGCTCTCTATACCCCGGGCTCGACCTTTAAGGTCGTCACACTCTCCGCGGCGCTCGAAACCGGCACCGCCAGCCTTACCAGCACGTACCAGGCGCCCGGCTCCATGGATATCGGCAACGCGCCGGTCACCAATGACGCCAACGAGAGCTACGGTACCATCAGCCTGCAACAGGCCTTTGCCGTGTCGTCCAACGTCGTCTTTGGCCAGGTGGCCAACGAGATCGGCGCTAGCTCGCTCGTCCAGTTTGCCAACGCCTTTGGTTACGGCCAAAAACTCGGTCAGGACCTGACCACCGCGGCCTCCATCATGGCCGACCCCTCGCTCATGACCGAGTGGGAGACCGCCTGGGCAGGCGCCGGCCAGCCTGTCGGCATGGACCACACGCCAGGTCCGCAGACCACCGTCATGCAAAACTGCGTGATAGCGGCGGCCATCGCCAACAGCGGCGTGGTCATGGACCCGTTCTTCGTGGCCCAGGTGCTCGCCCCCGACGGAACCGTGGTCAAGACCACGCAATCCCGCTCGCTCGGCCAGGCCGTCAGCGCCACCACGGCCGATCAGGTCAAGCAGGCCATGCTCGCGGTTGTCCAGTCCGGCACCGGCACCGATGCCCAGATTCCGGGCGTCAAGGTCGCCGGCAAGACTGGATCGGCCGAGACCGGCGGCACCAACGTCAACTCGATGTTCGTCGGCTTCGCACCTTACGATTCACCCACGGTCGCCATCTCGGTGGCCTTGGAGGATTACGACAAACACGACGTCACGGCAGCCAAAATCGCCGGCATCGTCCTGACCGCGGCACTTGCCGCCCAAGGAGCGTGATGCCTGTGATCGAAGCGGATACTTGGGGCGCGCCGCGGCCGATGAGCTAGCGGCAAGGCGCCACGCGGTCCCAGCGGCCATAGATTTGGTACTACACACATCGTTGAGCGAATAAGTTAGTTAGGAGCAGGAATGGAACAGAGGGTCCTCGGGGGAAGATACCTCCTCAAGGATAAGGTGGGAACGGGCGGCATGGCGACCGTCTTCCGTGCGCAAGATCAGGTCCTCGACCGCACGGTTGCCGTCAAGATCATGCTGCCGCAGTATGCCGGCGACGCCACCTTCGCCGCCCGCTTTAAGCAGGAGGCCCAGGCAGCAGCAGGTCTCTCCTCCCCCTATATCGTGGGCGTCTACGATTGGGGCAAGGATGGCGATACCTACTACATCGTCATGGAGTACCTGCGCGGTACCGACCTTAAGAGCGGCATCAAGAGCCACGGCGCCCTCGATCCAAAGAAGGTCGCGCAGATCGGCTCGCAGATCAGCTCCGCGCTTTCGGTCGCCCACAAGCACGAGATCATCCACCGCGACATTAAGCCGCAAAACATCATGGTGCTGCCCGACGGCAACATCAAGGTCATGGACTTTGGCATCGCGCGCGCAAAGAACAGCCACCTCACGCAGGACAACAATGTACTGGGCACCGCCCACTACGTAAGCCCCGAGCAAACGCGCGGCCAGGACCTCGGTCCCACTTCGGATATCTACTCCCTGGGCGTCGTGATGTACGAGTGCGCCACCGGTCGCGTCCCCTTTGACGGTGACGACGCCATCTCGGTTGCGCTCAAGCAGGTAAACGAACTGCCGGTTCCGCCGAGCCAGATCAACTCCGGCGTCGACGCCGATCTGGAGCGCATCATCCTCAAGTGCATGGAGAAGGACCCGGCGAACCGCTTCCAGACGGCAGACGAGCTGCGCCAGGTGCTCAACAACTACCTGTCCGGTCGCGCCGTCAACGTCTCCGAGCCCACGCGCATCATCGGTGCCGCGGGCGACCTGGGCGCCACCAAGACCCGTGAGCTGTCTGACTCCACGCGCGCTATGGTTCGCCCCGTATCGGGCGTAAGCGGACAGACCAACCCCCGCAGCGCCGTCTCGGGTTCCACCGGTTCCTACGAGGTCGATCAGCCCAAGTCCAACAAGAACAAGATTATCGCCGCCGTGGTCGCCGCAATCGCCGTGGTTGGCGTTGTGGTGGCCTTCGCCACCGGGCTCTTTGGGGGCGAGCAGGTTACGGTGCCCGATGTGCTTAACAAGGACCAGCAGACCGCTATCGAGCTGATCAAGGAGGCCGGCCTTGAGGTCGGAACTGTCGACCAGAGCTATAACGACGATGTCGACGAGGGCAAAGTTGCCGAGCAGACCCCCAACGGCAACACTAAGAAGCCCAAGGGCTCCAAGGTTAACCTGGTGATCTCCAAGGGCCCCAAGCCCTCCGAGAAAGTTGAGGTTCCGCAGCTCGTCGGCCTAACCAAGGACCAGGCCGAGGCCGCGCTGGCAAGCGTGGGCCTGAAGGGCAACGCAACCGAGGAGGCCAACGAGGCCGACGAAGGCCAGGTCTTTGAGCAGGGCACTGATGCCGGCAAGGAAGTCGAGAAGGGCACGACCATCTCGTATAAGGTCTCCAGCGGTCCTGACACCACCTCCGTCCCCGATCTGACCGACATGACCGAGGCCCAGGCACGCAACGCTCTCGACATGGCCGGTTTTGGCGTCAACGTGAGCTACCAGGAGAACGATTCCGTCACCGAGGGCACCGTCATTAGCTGGAACCCCAGCGGCAAGCAGAAGCCCGGCGCCACGATCACCGTCGTCATCGCCAAGAAGTCCGGCAAGGCCAGCGTCCCGGGCAACCTGTACGGCAAGAGCATCTCCGCCGCCGTCACCGCGCTCAACAACGCCGGGTTCTACAACATCGCATTCTGCGATCAGAACGGCAACCCTGTGAGCGGCAACGAAAACGCCACCGTTACGGGTGTCTCCCCCACCGGCAAGCAGTCCACCGACAGCACGATCACGCTAACAGTCGCACTTTCTGGCTCGGGCTCTGGCTCTGGCTCGGGCACGGGCGACGATTCCGGTACGACCAACTAGTCGCCACCCCACCGCTCATCACGGCTCTCGCCGCAAACATATTCGCTCACAGGCGCCCGCTTGCTCCCCCAGCAAGCGGGCGCTTCGTTTTTGACATGACATGAACCAGAAGAGCCCGGCACCATAGCGGTACCGGGCTCGATATTCCTCTGGTGCCCCCGGGCGGATTCGAACCGTCGACACCCGCTTTAGGAGAGCGGTGCTCTATCCCCTGAGCTACGGAGGCATGTTGTACTAGTGTAGCAGATTTACTGCATCGCCATACGTCGCATGACTAGACTTCGAAGTTGCGGTGGAATAGTTCTTGCCTAAAGCATCTAAAGCCGTATTTAGGAACTATTTCACCGCAACTTATGAGGAGCTAGTTGCCTTTGTGGAAGAGGTTTTTGATAACGGAGGGGATGCTCTTGGCGCCCTTGGCCGTCACATCGATAAAGTCGGGCGAGCGCACGAGCTTGTCCTCGTCGACGTACTTGCGGACCGCACGAAGCGTCTCTTTGTCGTCGCGCGTCGAAAACGTAAAGTGACCGTTATCCTTGGTAAAGATGGCAAAACGCGTGATCTTCTTGGTGCCGCGCAAAACCTCGGCGGCGATATAGTCGACCTCGTCCCACGGAATTTGAATATAATCCTCGGGATTGCGCTCGTTATAGTACTCAAACGCCTTATTGCCCACCATCACGTTGCCGTGGCTGGTAAGCCCCATCAGGCAGGTTGCCGGCGTTGCCAGATCGACCGTGCTGTTCTGAGATTGCGCCATGCGCGCCTCGCCCTCCAAATAAAACAATCGGACCGCATCCAGTGTACCCACCGGGTGCGGTCCGTTTCAATGGCTCAAAAGCCCTTGCCTAGCAACTCTCGGTCTTAAACCGAAGCGCGCTTACATGAAGCCGCAGACGCGACCGATGATGCCGACGGCGAAGAGGGCCAGGATGATGACGATCGGGCTGACCTTCTTCTTGAGGAGCTTGCAAACCAGCAGGGTCAGGCACACGGCGGCAAGGCCGGGGATGAGCTGATCGAGGTTGGCCTGAAGCGTAGTGACCTTGACCTGATCAAGGGCAGTACCGCCGATGGAGTTATACATCGTCAGTGCTTCCTTGACACCCTCGGAACCGGAGGGCAGGTTAGCCCAGTCGATAAAGGCGCCAGCAGACTGCGTGACCTTGGAGACGACCGGGGTGAAGGAGATGGACACCCAGCGCTCGACCAGGGCGCCGATGATGAACATACCAAGGATGGAAGCACCCTCGGTGACCTTGCCCATCAGACCGCCGGAGAGGTCCTTGGCGATGGAGGAGCCGACCTTGTAGCCAAACTCCTGCGTGTACCACAGGAAGGCGTAACGGATGATGTTCCACGCGAAGAAGAACAGCAGCGGACCGGCGATGCTGCCGGACAGGGCCAGGGAAGCGCCCAGAGCGCCCAGAATCGGGCGAAGGGTGAACCAGAAGGCGGGGTCGCCGACGCCGGCGAGCGGGCCCATCATACCGACCTTGACGCCCTGAATGGCGACGTCGTCAATCGGAGCACCGTTGGCGCGCTCCTCCTCGAGAGCGAGGGTAACGCCAATGACGGGGGCGGAAACATAGGGATGGGTGTTATAGAACTCCAGGTGGCGCTTAAGAGCGGCAATCTGGTCATCCTTGCTGGTGTAGAGCTTCTTGATCGCAGGGATCATTGCGAAGCACCAGCCGCCATTCTGCATACGCTCGTAGTTCCACGAGCCCTGAAGGAACTGATGACGGAAGCAAACCTTCTTGCGGTCAGCCTTGGTGAGCTGAATCTTGTTCTCTGCCATATGTATCACTCCCCTCCTACTCGTAATCGTTCAGAATGTCGCCGAGCGGGTCACCGGAGCCACCGCCCATGCCGCCACCCTGCTTGGCCAGATCCTTAAGGCCAAGGTAGATGAGGGCAAGGGAGATGCCGATGAGGCCAAGGGCGATCAGCGTGAGCTGAGGGATGGCAGCAAGGACAAAGCCGAGGATGAAGAACGGCCAGGTCTCCTTGGTGGCCATCATGTTGATGACCATGGCGTAACCGACGGAAGCGACCATGCCGCCGCCGACAGCCATACCGCCGGACAGCCAGTCGGGCATAGCGTTAAGCGCGTTGGTAACAGCCTCGGCCGGGATGATGCACAGAAGTACTGCCGGGATGGCGATACGAAGGCCCTGCATGAGGATAGCAGCGTACTGCCAGCGCTCGATGCCGGAGAAGTCGCCCTTCTCGGCGCAACCGTCCATGGCGTGAGCGATAGCGGTAGCCAGGGTACGGCAGATCATGGTCAGGAACAGACCAGCGACCGACAGCGGGACGGCGACGGCGATGGCGGCGGTAACGGCCTTTGCCGAATCGGTGGCGCCACCGTTGAGGGCGAGCACCATGATGATCGAAGAAGCGACCGAGGCCAGAGCGGCGTCAGGCGCGACAGCGGCGCCGACGTTAGCCCAGCCAAGGGCCATCATCTGGAGCGAACCGCCCAGGAGGATGCCCTCCTGAAGGTGACCGGTTACGAGACCGATAAGCGTGCATGCCACGAGCGGCTGATGGAACTGGAACTCATCCAGAATGCCTTCCATACCGGCAAGCAACGCGACAATCGCAACAAGCAGAATAGTGATTGCAGACATGTATCGGACCCTCCTTTACTATGCTTGAGCGGCCAGTTCGGCCTTAGCTTTCTTCAACATGGCGTCGAGATCCTCGGAGGAATCCGAAGGAACCTTGCGGACCTCGAACTTGACGCCCTTGGCCTTGAGGGCCTCGAGAGTCTTGACGTCGTCATCGCCCATAGCGACGGCGTTGGTGACGACGACCTTGCCCTTGGAGTGAGCCATGGAACCGATGTTGACTTCCTTGATGTCGACGCCGGCCTCGATGGCCTTGAGCAGATCCTGCGGGTTCTCGAAGAGCAGCATGGCCTTGGTGTCACCAAAGCGCGTGTCCTTGACGACCTCGGCCATCTTCTTGATGGGCACGACGTTGGCATGGACTCCCGGAGGGGCAGCCTGCTCGATCATGGTCTTGCGGAGCTCGTCGTGAGCAACGCCGTCGGAAACCACGATGATGCGGTTGGGGTTGATCTGCTTGGTCCACGTGGTGGCCACCTGACCATGAAGCAGACGGGTGTCGATACGGACGTGGGCAATCTTGATGTGCCCGTCGCCGATGACCGTTCCCGGAGGGATGGCGCCTGCAGGAGCAGCGGCGGCCGCAGCCGGCTTCTTCTCCTCGGGCTCCAGAGACTCGGGCTTGACGCGCACGCCAGCCTTAGCCTCAGTCACGAGATGTTTTGCGATCGCATGTGCAGTGTTCTTTGCGTCAAAGCGCTGCGAATATGCCTCGATGAGCATAGGCAGGTTGACACCGGTGACGATAGCCCAGGAATCGTGGCCCTCGATGAGCCCGCTGATCTGGTTGAACGGCGTGCCGCCCCACAGATCAACGAGGAAGAGCACCTGCTCCTGGTCCTCGAAGGAAGCGACTGCTTCCTCGACCTTGGCACGGAAGTCGTCGGGGCCCATGCTCGGCTCGAGCGAGACCACGGCTACAGACGGCTGATCGCCAAAGACCATCGAGCCCGTCTGCTTGATTCCAGCAGCCAAGTCCCCGTGGCTAGCAAGAACAATACTTACCATCACATAACCTCCTTTTTGTCTACGTATTCCCTACACGACATTAAGGAAGTATACCTGTTTAGCTTGTGGAATTATCGCTAAATTTGCAAAAGGTTGCATTATTTGTTTAAACGTCTAGGTTTGTTACAAGTTGATTACGTTGCTGGTTTTTCACTCATTACCCGCCAAGGCGCCGCTCATCAAGCCGCGCATTTTACAGATACAAGCAGGCTGTTCATTAATATCGATTTTAGGCAAGCGTGAATGCGCTTGTACTGCCGCTATTTTGTTTAAACAGACATAACTTGACTATTAGCGTGACTTATGCTCTAGCGCAAGTAGTCATTGGAGACGTTCTTAAACGACTAGTCGTTGGGGACGTTCTTGTTTGACTAGTCGTTTAAGAACGTCCCCAACGACCAAGTTAGGCGATGTGGAGGGGGTTGGCGGCGTCGACGGCGTCGGGGGCGTCGGAAGGGCCATCGGGGGCAGCGCCTGCCGGGTCCTCGTCGGGGGTCTCGATCTGCTTGATCATGACCTCCTGGCCCTGCAGCAGGTATGTCTCGCCGCTACCGCAATGGGGGCAGGTCTTGCCGTGCTCGACCGTCGCGTAGTCGCGGCCGCACGCCTCGCAATGTGTCACGGCCTCGACGGGCTCCACAATAAGCTCCGCATCCTCGGTGATGGACTTTTTATCTGCCGCCCAGCGCCAAGCGTCGAGCAGTAAGTCGGAAACGACGCCCGAGACCTCGCCCAGCAGCAGCGTGACGCTCGAAACGCGACTCACGCCATTGGCGCGCGCCACGTTCTCAACATCGCGAATGATGTGATAAACGATTCCCAATTCGTGCAAGGTAGAAACCTTTCAACAACGGTTGATGCGATGCAAACTCAAAGCAAGGGGACGGCGAAATCTAGTCTGCGCCGTCCCCCTACCGGCCATGGTTACCTATTTACGACCGAACTTGATTTTGATTGCGCGTTTCAAAGCGTACTTACCCAGACTGGGGAGCTTTTGCTCGTATTTGACCATCGTGGAGCACTCGGGGCGGTCGCGATCCAGATGGATGGCGTCGAACGCGCACTTGGTGGTGCACAGGCCGCAGCCGATGCACTTGTTGGGGTCGACGATCGAGGCACCGCAACCCAAGCAGCGGGCGGTCTCGGCGCGCACCTGCTCTTCGGTAAAGGTCTCGACGTACTCGCTAAACGGCGCGGCCTTCTCGCGCTCGCGGTCCACGTGGGCAACCTCGCGGCTCGCGTTGTCGTAGCTCTCGATCACGACATCGTCGCGGTCGAGCGCGGTGTAGCGGCGCTGGTTGCGGCCGATGGTGAGCGTGGAGCCCGGCTGCACAAAGCGATGGATGGACACGGCGGCCTCGTGGCCGGCGGCGATGGCATCGATGGCAAAGCTCGGACCGGTGTAGACGTCGCCTCCCACAAAGATGTCGGGCTCAGCGGTCTGATAGGTCTGGGGATCGGCAAGGGCACCCTGGCCGCGGCCAAGCTCCACCTTGGAGCCAGCCAGCAGGTCGCCCCACACAATGGACTGGCCAATCGACATGACGACGCGGTCGGCATCGACACGGCGCAGATCGTTCTCGTCGTACTCGGGCGCAAAACGGCCCTCGTCGTCAAAGACACGCGTGCAGCGCTTGAAGGTGATACCGCACACACGGCCGGTCTCGTCCAGATGGACCTCCTTGGGGCCCCAGCCGCAGCTGATGTGCGCGCCGTCCTCGATGGCCTCGCGACGCTCCTCCTCGCTCGCGGGCATCTGGGCCTCGCTCTCCAGGCAGAACATCTCAACGTGCTCGGAGCCCAGGCGGCAGGCGTTGCGGGCCACGTCGATGGCCACGTTGCCGCCGCCCACCACGATGGTGCGGCCGGGCAACGCGTCGATCTTGCCACTGTTGACCTCGCGCAAGAAGTCGACGGCTACGGTCACGTCCTCGGCATCCTCGCCCGGAATACCGGCAAGGCGGCCACCCTGGCAGCCAATAGCCACGTAGAAGGCCTTAAAGCCCTGCTCGCGCAGCTCGTCGAGCGTCACATCGCGACCGACCTCCACGCCATAGCGGAACTCGGCACCCATCAGGCGAATGATCTCGACCTCGGCCTCGATAACATCCTTCTGCAGCTTAAAGCTGGGAATACCGTAGGTGAGCATACCGCCCGGGCGCTCGTTCTTCTCGAACACGACGGGCTTATAGCCCTTCTCGGCCAGGTAGAAAGCGCAGGACAGGCCGGCCGGACCGGCACCGATGATGGCGATCTTCTGGTCGAAGCCGCCGGCACGCGTCGGGGTCACCACAGGTGGGACATAGCGGGTCGCGGCATCCAGATCGCGCTGGGCGATGAACTTCTTGACCTCGTCGATAGCCACGGCGGCGTCCACACGGCCGCGAGTGCAGACATCCTCACAGCGGCGGTTGCACACACGGCCGCAGATAGCGGGCAGCGGGTTCTCGCGCTTAATGAGTGCTAGGGCCTCGTCATAGCGACCCTGAGCCGCGAGCTTCAAATAGCCCTGAACGGCGACATGCGCGGGGCAGGCCGTCTTGCAGGGAGCGGTGCCGGACTCATGCGTCTCGATGCGGTTGTCGTTGCGGTAGTTGGGCGACCACTTGGTGTGGTCCCACTTGGTGGCATCGGGCAGCTCTTGGCGCGGATACTCGGGCACCTGTCCGCCGGCCTTTTTGCTGCAGAGCTTCTGGCCCAGCTTAGCGGCACCGGCCGGGCACACCTCAACGCAGCGACCGCAGGCCACGCACTTGTCCTTCTCGACCTTGGCGACATAGGCCGAGCGCGACAGGTTGGGCGTGTTGAACAGCTGCGAGGTGCGCAGGGCATAGCACACGTTGACGTTGCAGTTGCAGATGGCGAAGATCTTGTTCTCGCCGTCGATGTTGGTGATCTGGTGCACAAAGCCGTTGTCCTCGGCCTGGCGCAGGATGTCGTAAACCTCGTCGCGGGTCACGTAATGGCCACGATCGGTCTCGACCACGTAGTCGGCCATATCGCCCACGGCGATGCACCAATCGGCCGGGTCGTCGGCGCAGCCCTCGCCCATCACGCGACGGCTCGCGCGGCAGCTGCAGGTGCTGGCGGCATACTTACCCTCGTATTTGTCGAGCCAGTGCTCGATATGCTCGATCGGCACCGACGTGCTCGCGGCATCGATGGCCTTCTCGACCGGAATGACGTGCATGCCGATACCGGCGCCTCCGGGCGGCACCATCGGCGTGGCCTTGGACAGCGGGCCCTTGGATGCCTGTTCAAAGAACTTGGCGTAGACCGGGTGCTCCTCGAGCTGGCTCACGCGCATGTTGAGGAACTCGGCGGAACCCGGCACCAGCATGGGCAGCACCCATTGCTTGGCGCGCTCGGGATTTTCCCAGTTGTACTCGAGCAGGCCCGTGTAGCTCATATCGTCGAGCATCTTCTCGATCTGGGCCTCGGGCATGCCGGTGAGCTTGACCATCTCGGGCAGCGTGTAGGGACGGCGCATCTTCATCTTGCAGAGTACCTCGGCCTGCTCGTCAGTTGCGGCCTCGGCAAACGACCAGTACTCGTAGCCCAGCAGCTCGTCGCGATGCAGCAGACGGTTGGTGCAGTGCTCGCACAGCTTGACGATGGCCTCGCGCGGATGCTCCGGCAGCGGCGGCACGAACTCCGAACCGATATCGGGCTCGGTGTAGCTAATTCCCGGTCCGTTGAGAATCATGGTTGTCCCTTCTCTTGCCACAGCCCGGCGAGACCGCAGCACCCCTCTTTTTTGCAGGCCGGGCATGCCCCCATGCCGTTCACCCGCCATTGTTGACATTGTGTCAAAAATAGTATTGACGAACCGTCAACAATATTCAAGACTGTTAGGCGAACGGTCAGGCAAAAGAGGGTGAAAGGCGGCAAAACATGAGCAACAACACAGCAGATACCTCTGTGGTCGATGCCGTCCCCGCATCCGATAGCGCGGCAAAGCGCCTGACGGGTGACGAACGCCGTCGCGAGATCCTCGATGCCGTGCGCGCCGTAAGCTCCGAGCTGGGCGTGTCCCACCTATCGGTATCGGCCGTGACCAAGCGAGCCGGCTGCACGCGCTCGCTGTTCTACCACTACTTTGCCGACATGGACGCCGCCGTCACCGCCGTCATGGACGAGGCAATTGACGGTTTTATCTCCGAGCTCGAGCAGTGGAATGCCAACCGCATCGTCGGTGATATCGAGGGCGCGCTCGACACCGTCGCCCCGCTCTTTAAGCGCCTGGTCGCCAGCGGCCACGAGCTGCCGAGTACCCTGACCTCGAGCAGCGGCGCGCTCTACGGCGGCTTTCTGCACAACGTGGTCCAACGCGTGGCGCAGTATATCTGCGACACCACCGTGGTGGATTTTGTCGCCCATCATGAGCTACGCATCGATCATGTCTACGAAACGTTCTACACCCTCATCATGGGTCTTTTGATGTATATCCGCACGCACCCCGATGTGCCCGACGAGACGGTCAAGGAAATCATCGCCTCGACGCTCCACATCGAGGGCTATACCGCCAAGTATCCGGAGCGCAAGCCCCAGAACTGACGACATTTGGCCAAACTGTCCGCGATCAGAAGAGGGGCCGCGGGCGTGTGAAAGGAGAGCAGCATGCTGTTCGATGTTTGGGGTAGCGATACCCTTATCCACTGGGCCGGCTGGGCCATGGTCTTTATTGGCCTGATCGTGCTCAACGAGGTCGGCCGCCGCACCAAACTGGGCGCGGCCATCATCTTTGGCGTGGCTCCGCTGGCCATGACCATCTACTGCGTCGCCATCGCCGTCGGCGTTTCGCAGGGTGCCGAGTGGGCGCTCACCAACCCCACCCATGTGTACCAGAACAGCTGGTTCCACTACGCCAAGGTGTACGCGGCGCTGGCCGGTTGCTGGGGCTTCATTGCCATTAAGTACCAGTGGGGCAAGATCGGCAAGGCGCATTGGTTCCGCGCGTGGCCGTTTGTGATCGTCGCCATCAACATCATGATCGCCGTCGTGTCCGACTTCGAGAGCGCCTATCACTTCTTTGTCCTGGGCCAGTCCACCTGGGTCACCTCCGAGGGTGCCACGCAGCTTGCCGGCTGGAACAACGTGTTCAACGGCATCGCCGGTCTCATCAACATCTTCTGCATGACCGGTTGGTGGAGCGTCTACGCCTCCGAGGATCAGACCGACATGTTGTGGCCCGACATGACTTGGGTCTACATCATCGCCTACGATATCTGGAACTTCTGCTACACCTACAACTGCCTGCCCACCCACTCCTGGTTCTGCGGCTTTGCGCTGCTGCTGGCGCCCACCGTCGCCGCCTTTATCTGGAACAAGGGCGGCTGGATTCAGAACCGCGCCTTTACGCTTGCTATTTGGTGCATGTTTGCCCAGGTGTTCCCGTACTTCCAGGAGGAGTCCATCTTTGTGACCCACTCCACGCTCGACCCCGGCGCCGCCACCGCGGTCTCGATCGCCGCGCTGATCGCCAACGTCGCCGCAATCATCTACATCGCCTACCGTGCCAAGAAGCTCGGCCGCAATCCCTACAAGCAGGATGTCTTTGAGGGCACCAGCGATTGGGAGAAGGCTACTGCCCGCCGCGCCAAGGTTGATTACGCGCACGCCGAGTAACGTGTTTATTCCGTCCACATTTGGATGTAGGCAAACTTAGCCGACGCCGCAATCGCGCGTCATGCGCAGCCCCGGAAAGCGATTCGCCCGCTTTCCGGGGCTTTTTGTTGTTGTACTTGCATTCAAAAACACGCGCATATATAAAATCGGATTTCAAATCCTGCGGCGGCCCTATAGGGTCCCGTTTTTGGGTACAGTGTTGTCCCGATATTGAGCTTGGGGGATATATGAAAGATGAAACGATGGGCCAAGAGGATGCGGCCCAAGATGCAGAAGCGTGTGCCGAGGCCCTGGAGAGCCTAGACCGGATTGCGCTAGACGAGCTCTCGTTTAGCGATTCGGCCGTCGACGCACAGGACGAGGCGCACGAAGACACCGAGGACGAAGTCAGCGACGCCAAAGACGCTCCTGACGAAGCCGAAGCCGAAGCCGAAGCCGAAGCCGAAGCCGAAGCCGAAGCCGCA
>URHQ01000009.1 GCA_900547655.1 uncultured Collinsella sp. | reverse complement strand
CCGGTCTCGTGGGCTCGGAGATGTGTATAAGAGACAGCAACAAGCCTGTCGTCGATCAGCCCGAGCCCGCTGCCGATGCATCCGCCAAGAAGGATGTCGATGGCCTGAAGGTCCTCGTCCTGTGCGCCGGCGCCGGCACCTCTGCCATGCTCGCCAACGCCATCAAGGAAGGTGCCGCACAGACCGGAGAGAACATCGCTTCCTCCGCAGGCGCCTATGGCCAGCACACTGCCATCATGGATCAGTACGACGTTATCGTGCTTGCCCCGCAGGTCCGTAGCTACTACAACGACATGAAGGCCGACACCGATCGCCTGGGCATTAAGCTGCTCGCCCCGCGCGGCAAGGAATATATCGACCTTACCCGCGACCCCGCCGGCGCCATCAAGTGGCTCCGCGAGAACCTCGACTAGTTACCTCCCTCTGTTGGTGCCCGAATCCCCAGTTCGGGCACCTCTCCCTATTCGTATCCCACAGAAAGGATGACTCATGACCAACCCCATGCAGTTCCCCGACGGCTTTGTGTTTGGCGGCGCCACCGCTGCTTACCAGGTTGAGGGCGAGACCCGCACGCACGGCAAGGGCAAAGTGCCCTGGGACGATTTCCTGGCAGCCCAGGGTCGCTTCTCCCCCGATCCCGCAAGCGACTTCTACAACAAATATCCGGTCGATATCGACCTGTGCCAGCGCTTCGGCATCAACGGTATTCGCGTCTCCATCGCCTGGAGCCGTATCTTCCCCAGTGGCACCGGCGAGATTAACCCCGAGGGCGTCGCTTTCTATCACGAGCTTTTCGCCACCTGCAACAAAGCTGGCGTTATCCCCTATGTCACGCTCGATCACTTTGATACGCCCGAGGCCTTTTACCAGAACGGCGGCGAGGGTTTCCTGACGCGCACGACGATCGACGCCTTTGTCGAGTACGCCAAGTTCTGCTTTGCCGAGTTCACCGAGGTCAAGCACTGGTTCACCTTTAACGAGATTCCCGCGACCGCTGAGGGCAGCTTTATCGTCGGCAACTGGCCGCACGGCGAGAAGTATCGCCTGGACAAGGCCTTCCAGCTCATGCACAACATGATGGTGGCCCACGCCAAGGCCGTCGTCGCCTTCCATGAGGGCGGCTTTGAGGGCGAGATCGGCATTGTCCAGAACCTGGAGCCCAAGTATCCCCTCGACCCCAACAACGCCGCCGACTGCGAGGCAGCTCGCATGGCCGACGTCATCAACAACCGCTGGGTACTCGACGCCACCTTCCGCGGCCACTATGCAGCCGACACCATGGAAGCTGCGACCAAGCTGGCCCATATCGCCGGCGGCGAGCTCGACGTTCGTGACGAGGATATCGCCGCGCTGACCGCCGCGCTCCCCTACAACGATTGCCTGGGCGTCAACACCTACAAGTGCCAGTTCCTGCGTGCCGCCGAGGGCGAAAACGACATCAACCACAATGGCACCGGCGACAAGGGCTCCTCGCGCTGGTTCCTCAAGGGCGTGGGCGAGTCATGCGTGCGCGAAGGCGTACCCACCACCGATTGGGACTGGATTATCTATCCCGAGGGCCTGTACGACCTGCTGCTCCGCATTAAGAACGATTACCCCAACTACAAGAAGATCTACATCACCGAGAACGGCATGGGCTATAAGGACGACTTTGAGGACGGCTTTATCGACGACGCCCCTCGCATCGACTATATGCGTCAGCATCTCGCATGGATCCTCAAGGCAATCGACGGTGGCGTGAACGTCGACGGCTACTTTGTGTGGTCGCTGCAGGACCAGTTCTCCTGGACCAATGGCTACAACAAGCGCTATGGCCTGTTCTACATCGACTTCGAGACCCAGAAGCGCTATCCCAAGGCAAGCGCGTACTGGTACAAGAACGTCGCGGAGACCGGCCTGCTCATGGCCTAGTTTCCGCCGCATACCCCCTGTCGGCCGCATGCGAATCCCCACGGACTCGCATGCGGCCTTTTTGTTTTGGCCGGCCCGAGCAAGCCGTTTGTCTCAATCTGTAACATCTAGCAGGGATTTTCAATCCTAACTGTTATAGATTTAGACGAACGGGCGACCAGGGCTGAAAGATCTCAATCTGTAACACGTAGCCCACTTTTAACCGTCTAACTGTTACAGATCAAGACAATAAGATAGTCAAATCCGAACTTTCCAAGCAGTTATGAACCATGGTTTCCAGTTTTCGGTATCACGAACATACTTTCGGTATCATTTAATGGTATTATGATATCGAAAGTATGTTCGTGATACCGAAAGGAGCCGCATGCGCCAGTTCGATTACACCACAGTCCCAGCGGAACTCGAAGCAACTCCAATCACCAACCTCCTCCTCTCGATACGCGAGCATAAAGGCCGTCAGTTTGCTCTGAGTCAAGTCAAACCCGAGCTTCTATCGTCCCTAATGGAGGAGGCTAAGATCCAAAGCACCCGATCCTCCAACGGACTTGAAGGAATTGTTACCACCCAAAAAAGACTCAAAGCGATCATGGCGTATTCCGCCAAGCCAAGCTCCCGCGCAGAGGAAGAAATCGCTGGATACCGAGATGTGCTGTCGCTTATTCACGAGCAACACGATTCCATTCCCGTAACGCCATCGGTCATTCTGCAGTTGCATCGTGACCTCATGGCGCACACGGCAATCTCGTATGGAGGCCATTGGAAAGATGGCGATAACGAAATCGTCTCCATTGACGATCAAGGTAATCGATTTGTGCGCTTTAGGCCCCCTTCGGCTCTAGCAACCCCGGGACTTATTAAAGAAGCCTGCCAGTCCCTCAACGATGCTTTATCTCGCCAAGTTTGCGATCCCCTCCTTATATCGCTCCGCTTTATCTTCGATTTTGTTAGCATTCATCCCTTCAACGATGGCAATGGCAGGATGAGCCGGCTCCTTACAACGCTGCTGCTCGAAAAGACTGGATACGATGTTGCGCGTTACATCAGCATCGAACGACTTATTGAAGACAACAAAGCGCTTTACTACAACGCCCTCGCTGCAAGCTCCACTGGATGGAATGAAAATCAAAACACCGAAGTACCCTTTATCCGTTTCATGCTCGGAACAACCCTGGCCGCCTACCGACAGCTCGAGCAGCGTACCTTAATTGAATCAAGCACTCGTCCCATGTCGAAGCAAGCGCGCATCGCTGTTCTATTTCAACAGAGACCCGGCGTCATTAAGAAATCCGACATCCGGTCCAACTGCCCCGATATCAGCGAGGTAACCGTTAAACGAACCCTCGGCCAGCTTGTTAGTTGCAGCGCAATCGAAAAAACAGGAGCGGGTCGTTCGACGGGCTACATACTCAAAGACGTCCATGCTCTAGAACTATTCTTGCAAGCCACAATACCCGATGGCGAGGCCGCAATAACAAAAGAGGCTTCAAAGGATAAGCTCCTTGAACGTGTAAACCACGCCGAGGATGAAAGCAGAGAAGGGCTCTATGAAGACTACGATTCATTCTCAAGGGACATAAAGACGAGATACGGAGTCTAGTCATATCTCAGAATAGCCTCATCCTTGTTGCCCAAAGTCATTTACGCGTCATTTTAAAGCGGTACCCCTGCGCCGGCAGGGGGGGGGCAGAAGTATCGCCCGCCGATCTTGCTGGAGTCGGCGATGAGGTAGCGCGTATCGGCCTTGCTAAAGGCGAGCTGCTGGATGCGGCCCTCGTCCATATTGGACGTAGATACGTCACCGTCCAAGATGCCGTTGGCACCGATAAACGCCGCGTCAATGCCCAGCGCACGCAGGGTATCCTCGGCCATGGGGCCCACAAAGGCGGCGGTGCGGCGACGGTACATGCCGCCCACCAGGCACAGCTCGCAATCCTCGCGCGCCTCGAGCAGGCTAAAGGCCGAAAGCGAATTGGTCACATAGATGGAAGACAGTTTGTCGGTGACTCGGAGAGCGCCAATGCGATCTCACGACGGTTGCGCTCATTGTCTCAATTAGATACTCAACGAAATACGGCCCCGCAGCTCAATAAGCTGCGGGGCCGTACTATACACCGACGAATCAACGACGGAGTGCATCCACTATTTAGCCAGCTCCTGAACGATCCAGTCAATTGCACCTTCGGGATCGTTGGTAAGGTCGATATACTCCTTGCCCCTTGTGGTGAGCAGTTTAATTCCAAGGCGATCGGTATCGGCCTTCATAGCGTCATAGTACATGCGTGCCTGGGGCGCCAGAACAATCACGTTGTACTGATCCATCGTCTCATAGTGGCTTCCGTACGCACCGGACTGAGAAACCAGATCGATACCCTTAGCAGCGGCACCTTCGCGAAGAGCATTTGCCAAGAGAGTCGAAGTGCCGGCACCCTGGCAAAGCACAAGCACGCGGATCTGCTCCGCCTTGTCCTTTACCGCCTCGAGAGCTTTTGCGACATTTTCCTGTTCGGCAATAGCATCTGCATCCGAGTTTCCTGCAGTCTCCTTTGCAGACTCTTCCAAACAAAGCTGATGGTCATACGCCTTGCAGAACGGATAGTAAATCACAAAGTCAACGACCAACAGCACTGCCATCAATACGAGAGAACGCAGATCGAGACCCGTGGTGAGGAACGCACCAATTGGGCCGGGAAGCGCCCACGGCATGGTATACATGGGGGCGTTCATTCCAATGACGTCAATGAAAAATTTACCGATAATGGCGTTGACCATAGGAGCCACTAGGAAGGGCACGAACATATAGGGATTGAGAACAATCGGCATACCGAAGATAACGGGCTCGTTAACTCCAAAAATCACCGGGATAATCGATGCCTTGCCCATGGCTTTAAGCTGCTTGGAGCGCATAAACATGATCAGGATAATAGGAACGATGAACGTGCAGCCAGAACCGCCCAGACCGCCGATGAAGCTTGTAAAGTCCTGCGTGAGAGCAATTGACGGGTGTCCACCTGCTTGGAAAACCTCAAGATTGGTAACGGTATTGCCGTAGAGCGCAGCATTGATCGGACTCATGACAACCGAAGCACCGTGGATACCCATAAATTGGAAAAGCGCGACCGCGCCTTCGATAAGCGCCATGCCAGGATAGGTATCGACCGCGGAGAACAGCGGCGAGATGAGAGCGGATACCAAATTGGCGAACGGCACAGCAAGCAGCTTGCGGCTCGCAAGATCGATAAAAGCGCACGCAAGGATCGAAAACCCAAATGCAAAGATATCGCGAAAACTCTGCGCAATAGAGCCAGGGACCTCTTTGGGAAGCTTGATCGTCACATTATGGCTAATGCACACCTTATAGATATTAACGGTCAAGAATGCGGCTACGAACGCAGCGAGAAAACCCTTGGTTCCCATATAGCCGGTTTCAAAAACAGATGTATCTGCTCCGCCAATCGAGACAACATCGTTCGTCACCGATAGCAAGAGCATGCCGCACATGGCACAAACCATGCACGAGGTGGGGTTGAGAGACTTACCCGAAGGCATGCGACGGTTCATCGACATGGCAAGTGAGCTCGCCGTGGTGCCGGCCACCATAATGCCAAGAAGTCCCATGGTATATGCATAGATTTTATTGAAGAAATCCAGCACCTCAGACGGAAGCGTGATGCCTACATAGGCAGGGAGCGTCGAAAGAAGAAGGAACAGGCTCGAGAACAGCACAATTGGCATATTCGAGAGAAAGCCATCCTTAATCGCCACCAGATAAATGTTCCTCGAGATTTTGTCGAAGAGGGGCTGGTGTTTTTCAAGGAATTTGACGATAGCGTCCATAACACATCCTTTCATGATTCCCGGGCACACAACGATTTATCCGGACTCAACCGTCGTCGTCCCCGTTTGTATCCACTTATGTAAGTGAATACGTTCTTGTGCGAAATGTAATATCATTTGCGCGATTTGTCATAACCAATTCTTTTTCCGCTTTGTCGATATGTCAAGAATTCAAATACTTATTCGGTGAACGGTAGTTGATTAATTTAAGGTTTTCCCAGCTAGGGGCTATTTTTTCCGAGCAGTACAATAAGTTTGCAACCGTTCACCGATTGGATATAACATATTGAATATATTGTTGTAACAATATTAGAGACAATGTCACAAGCCTGTCGTTCTAGTCAAAGGAAGTAACAATGCCCAAACGATTACTGAACATGTCCGCATCCGATTTTGCCGCCACGTCACCCATGGATCTAAAACAGGCAATTCTGGCTTCCGAGGGACGTACCATCATGGCGGAAAACGTACCCTCTTCCCAATTTCTCGGCGGCGTTACTAATGCAGAAATCGAACGTGCCGCAGGTGCCGACCTGCTTCTGTTTAACGCGCTCGATGTGTTCGATCCAGTTATTGCCGGTATTCCAGATGATCTCAATGAAAACCCGGTCACTTGGGTGAAGCGAGCATGCGGAAGGCCCATTGGCGTCAATCTGGAGCCAGTTGATAACGAGGCAGAGATGTCTGAATCCCGAACGGAAATCCCCATGGGTCGTCGCGTCTCTCCCAAGACCTTAGAAAAGGCTAACGAACTCGGATTTGATTTTATCTGCCTGACGGGCAACCCTGGAACCGGCGTCTCCAACGATGCAATCGCCCATTCGATTAAACTCTCCAAAGAGCATTTCAATGGCCTGGTCATAGCCGGAAAAATGCATGGAGCGGGCGTTGCAGAACCTGTCATGACGCTCGAAATTGCGCGCAAGTTTGTTGACCTCGGCGTCGATATCCTTCTCGTGCCAGCCCCCTACACCGTCCCTTGCTTCCAAGAAGCAGACCTGCGCGCCATCGTAGACTTTGTACGATCCCACAACGTAGGCAAGTCAATTGAAGAGAAGGTTCTCGTCATGGCGGCGAACGGGACGAGTCAAGACTCCTGCGACAGCGAGACCATTAAGAAAATAGGCCTTGCAGCAAAAGCAGCCGGCGCTGACCTCCAACATATCGGGGACTCCATGAACGGTATTTGCCTGCCCCAGAATATCTTCACGCTCGGACAAGCCCTTCGTGGATACAGGCATCAGATCGTCATGCTGAGCCGCTCTGTGATACGTTAAGGTTACCTTGCCCACGTTACATCCCGACTGAGGCAACCATCAGGTATAACCAACATGCAAACTGAGGCTCTAATGCTCGATACACACGAAAAACGGCCACTCTATTTACAGCTCACCGACGCGCTGCTCAAGCAGATCGTCGATGAATATCAAGCAGACGATAAACTTCCAACAGAAATGGAACTCTGCGACGAATACGCCGTAAGCAGAACAACCGTCCGACTTGCCATGAGTGAGCTGGAGCGTCGTGGAAGTATCTATCGAATCCAAGGTAAGGGATCGTTTGTTGCACCGAAACGCGTTAGCGAGCTCAATTCACTTTTAGACTTTGACTTTGCAAGCCATTGCGATGGCGTTGATCCGGATGCCATCACCAAACATTTCGGCGGCCTCACATCAGGTCGTCCAATTTCCGTAATGATGCTCCAACAATTTGGATGTCAAAGTCGCGATGAAATTCAGCGTCTTGAATTGACCTACGAACTTGAAGGCAGCTTCATAGGCGCTGATACGTTCTTCATTTCAAAGTCGCGCGTTCCGAATAACCAGTTAGATTTTCAGGCATTTAGCAGAATCATGGACGACTTGTCCAAGTCTATCCAATCTGTTAGGGAAAGCTATAGAGCACGTCAGCTTAGCGATTCCGAAGCCAGTAATTATGGTGTTGCAAAACTTCCGGTCATCGAACTGACTCATTATGCTTACGACTCCGGAGGCAAACTAATCTCAATTGTCTGCCGCACCGTCTTAACTGGGCGAATCCCTTATCAAAACTTTATTTTCAAGTCCTAATGTTCTTTTTCTTTTGTCTCGATCTGTAACACGTAGCCGAGTTTTTAAGTCCTAACCGTTACAGATCGAGACAAACAAGGTAGACCCCGCCGAATTGTCTCAATCTGTAACACTAAGACCGGTTTTGGACGTCTAGATGTTACAGATTGAGATGAATGCACAGGCCAATATCCCCAATCTAAATCTGTAACAACTAGCTGAATTATTCGGTCCTAGCTGTTACAGATCGAGACAAACGGAATAGGCCGGGTCAAAAATCTCAATCTGCAACATCTGGTTGGTGGTTTCACCCCTACCTGTTACAGATTGAGACAATTTGATAGTGGAGTCCTCATTTGCGCGTCATATCGCGTAGCGCTGACGCGCTGGTTTCCACAATGACAGGAGGTAAAAGTCCTCCCGCATCGCCCGTTGGCAATCCCGTAGCGCTAGTTAGCAGATGACCTGCGTGTGTTCCTCGATGGCGACACGATCCTCGGCGGTAATACCCGGCTCGCACACCACGGCGTCCAGGCTGTCCAGACGGCAGAAGGTGTAGAAGTCGCGCTTGCCGATCTTGCTGGAGTCGGCGATCAGATAGCGCGAGTCGGCCTTGCTAAAGGCGAGCTGCTGGATGCGGCCCTCTTCCATGTTAGACGTGGACACGTCGCCGTCCAAAATGCCGTTGGCGCCGATATAGGCTGCGTCGATTCCCAGCGCGCGCAGGGTATCCTCGGCCATGGGGCCCACAAAGGCTGCAGTGCGGCGGCGATACATACCGCCCACGAGGCACAGGTCGCAGTCCTCGCGCGCCTCGAGCAGGTTAAACACCGAAAGTGAATTGGTCACAATGCGCAGGCGAAATGCCGGCAGCATCGAGGCCATCTGCTCAACTGTAGTGCCCGTCCCCAAAAAGATGGTCGAGCCCTCCTCGATGAGCCCAACGGCGCGGCGCGCGATCTGCAGCTTTTCCTCGGCATGCTTAGTGCGCTTTTCACTGTGCGAATACTCATGGCGCAACATAGCGTGCGGGCGACTCTGCGCACTACGGGCGCCGCCGTGCACGCGCTCGATCTCGCCTAGGCTCGCAAGCTCCTCAAGGTCGCGACGGATCGTCATGTCCGAGACACCTAACGCATCCGAAATCTCCTTAACCGAAACCGTGCCCTGCTCATCGAGCAGCTGACGAACCTTATCCTGTCGCTCTGCCTTAATCACGATGAATCCTCGCCGTTCTATACGCGTATACCGTTCAAACAGTAACGAACAAATTGTATCAGACTCGTGCACACCTAAAATGAGCGCCCGTACAGCTCCAATCATCACTTTTTTGAGAAAAATACCCCCTGCTTTAGTGGGATGTAGTGATAATCTCGCCTGTTCGCGCTACAGTTTGTCGGAAATACCTCGATGTTAGGAACCAAATGATCACTTCCGAGCTTTTCGGCACCGCGCCATGCGGTACCCCCGTTCATCGTTACACCCTCAACGGGCCCGAGATCTGCGTTCGCATTATGGACTATGGCGCCACCGTGTTGGGTATCGATGTGCCCGACATTCCCGGCAACGTGCGCGATGTGGTGCTGGGCTTCGATAAGCTCGAGGATTACTTTGACAACCCCGCCTGCTTTGGCGCGACCATCGGCCCCGTGGCAAACCGCACCGCGGGCGCCACGATCACCATCGACGGTACGGACTGGCATATGCCCGCCAACGAGGGCGCCAACAACCTGCACAGCGATCTTGAGCACGGTCTGCATAAACGCGTGTGGGACGTTGAGCTCGACGAGACTCACAACGCCGTGCGCATGACCACCTCGCTTGAGGATGGCGAACTGGGCCTTCCCGGCAACCGCACCTTTACGGCCGTGTTTACCATTACACGCACCGGCGTCTTTCGCATCGAGTATGGCTGCGAGAGCGACCGCGCCACCTACGTGTCCATGACCAACCACACATACTTTAACCTTGCCGGCCATAACGCCGGCATGGACTGCGAGCACTTCTTTGTTGCCAACGCTGCCCACTACCTGCCCATTAACGAGCAGAACATTCCCACCGGCGAAATCGCTCCGGTCGAGGGTACGCCGTTTGACTTCCGTGAGCTGCGCCCCGTCGCGCCCGGCATGGAAGCCGACAACCCGCAGATTAAGCAGGCGCGCGGCTATGACCACTGCCTGTGCATCGATGGCTATCAGTACGGCCGTAATCTGCGCCGCGCGATGCACGTCGAGGAGATGTGGACCGGTCGCGAGCTGGACTACTACACCACCGCCCCGGGCGTGCAGCTCTACACCGGCAACTGGCTGGGCGACGAGCACGCCAAGGACGATGCCAACTATGGCTGGGGCGCTGGCTTTGCCCTCGAGGCAGAGATGTACCCCGACACGCCGCACCAGCCGCTGTTCCCGCAGGGCATTGTGGGCCCGGGTCACCCCTACAGCAATGTGATCGAATACCACTTTATGAGGCACTAAGCCCACAACGCAACATATCGCACAGCAGCGCCCGCCGGCACCACCGCCGACGGGCGCTTTGCTACCTAGTCATTGGGGACGTTCTTAAATGACTAGTTGGATGGGGTCGGGATTGGAGCTGGGGAGGTAGCGAATTTCTAGTTCTATGCCGAGCTTTTGCAGCTCTTTGAGGGAGGCGACATCTGCGCCGTCTACGGCGACTGCGGGCGTTATGGGGTGCTTGCCCTCCCCTGCCTGCATATGGCCAATGCTGATCTTGGTGATCGGCACACCACCCTTAACCAGTGCGAGCGCATCCGTGGGCGACGCCACCATGATAAGAATCCATTGGCGCGGCGTTGCGGTATAAATGATGTCGACAGTCCTTTGCACCGAGAAAAACCGCGTCCAAACGCCTTCTGGCGCCGCCACCCTCATGGGTGCCCATTGGCGCGAATCCGCCGCGATCTCATCGTTGACGATCAGGACAAGGTTGGAACCAGTCGCCTCATTCCACAGCTCAACGTCTTGCCCGTAAATAAATCGGTCATCGATGCGTGTGAGAAGAATCTTGGGTTGAGCCATCGCTGCCCCATTCTCTTTGAGACCCGTAAGAGCAAGACATCACGTCTCCAATATTAGTGCATTTAAAGTGAGAAAAGCCGTCAGAACCCTTGCGCGGATGTGCGATGTCCCGTATCATAGACAGCCGTTGACGCCTCAGTTGCGTCATCATATGGCCGCCAGCGTAGCTCAGTTGGTAGAGCACCGCTCTCGTAAAGCGGGGGTCACCGGTTCGAGCCCGGTCGCTGGCTCCATTGCACAAGATAGCCGCCTTCGGGCGGCTTTTTTGTTGCCGATTTTGAGTACGTGTGTGCCAATCCAAACATCGCCACGTCGGCAGCTCCCCTATTCAATAACAGAAAACCCCGCCAAACGTGATTCCCCTAGGGAAAGCACGTTTGGCGGGGTCCTAGCGTGGTTTCCCTAGGGGAATCACGCCAACACGCGAACAGCTGCTCAACCGAGCAGCGCGTTACTCCTCCCAGTAAGCATCTGCAAGTAGCTTAAAGCAGATCTTCTTGACCGGCTGCGCGCCATCGCCCGGGAACTCGAGCGTGGGCATATGAGGCTCGCCGGCAACGAACAGCGCAAACTTATCGTCAGCAAGATCGCCGGCGATCGAGGCGTCGGAATCGACCAGATCGTAGTCGTCCTTCTCGTCAAACTCCTGGACCAGCGTCAAGCTGCCCGTAGCGACCTTAAAGGCCTCGCGACCCTCGACATCGATCTGCAGGTCGTGATAGCGCTGATGCGTCTCATAGTGAGCCTCGGCCTCGGGACGCGTCGTGGGAGCCATGACGTTCGCATAGACCTTGTCGCCCAGAATCGGATGGCTGCCGACCTCGAGCTGCGCCGGATCGTTCTCCTCGAGCCAGTCGATCAGCACGTCGAGGCCCTTGAGCATTCCGCGGTACTCCTCGATATCGCCCAATGCACCGTAAATCATCTAAATCCCCTCTCGGATCGTTTCTTTGGCGGCTACGCGATAAAAGCGTTACCGCCGCTGTTGCCGCCCACATACGTCTCGACCAGGGTAAGGTCGGGATTGAACACGACAACGTCGGCGTCGCGCCCCGACATAATGCTATCGCACTTGTCGTCGACATGAGCTAGCAATCGATGCCGGGGCCGACGCCCAAGCCCTTACAGCTCGGTCACGACAACGCCGTTGTAGACCTCGTCCCAACGATCCATAACCAAGTGGCCAGTCATGGGATCCATGGCGTTGAGCTTGCCGCAGGTGTTGGCGGTACGCAGCACCGTCTCGTCGTCTGCGCCAGCAGCAATGGCATGCGCGAAGCCTGCGATAGTGGAGTCACCAGAGCCCGTGGCGTTAACGGCAGGGATATCGGGCGTCTTTGCGCGGAACGCACGGCCGTTGTGGAAGCCAACGGAGCCGGCAGCACCCATGGACACGACGACCCAGGGGATATCGGAGAAGCGGGCATCAGAGGCGAGCGCGGCGCGGAGCTCGTCCACATCGTCGGTGGTAAAGCTCGTGCCCAGAAGGCCGTTGATCTCGGTCAGGTTGGGCTTGACCAGCTCGGGCTTAATTTCGGACTTAAGGGCGGCCTCGAGCGAAGCACCCGAGGTATCGAGCAGCACCTTGGCTCCGGCGTTCTCGGCAATGCCCGTGATCTTGGCATAGTAGTCTGCCTCGACACCGCGGGGCAGCGAACCCGAAATGGTGACGACGTCGGCCTTGCCCGCAAGCTCAGTAAACTTGGCGGTAAAGGCATCGAGCTCCTCGGGGGCAATTG
Source organism: uncultured Collinsella sp. (assembly GCA_900547655.1). GTDB lineage: Bacteria > Actinomycetota > Coriobacteriia > Coriobacteriales > Coriobacteriaceae > Collinsella. The sequence continues at coordinate 25,779 of URHQ01000009.1, read as the reverse complement.
TCGGGCCACTCTCGAGCAGCTCAGTCTGGTTGCCGGCGTGGAGGATGTTGAGGCAAATGCGAGTCTCGCCCTTGATGGGCACAAAGTCGTTGTTAATACCGTTGGCGTCCATGAGCTCAGCCATGTAGGCGCCCATGTGGCCGCCAAGCAGACCGGTTGCCACAACGTCGTCGCCCAGCTGACCCAGCACACGGGCCACGTTGAGGCCCTTGCCGCCGGCGGTCTTTTCGGGCGTCACGCGGTTGACGTCGTCGATAACGAGCTCATCGAGCTGATAGCGCGTATCAACAGACGGGTTCATCGTAACGGTGAGGATCATTTTTAGCTCCTTATCTCGCAGGCTCCTTGTGCCTCGCGATACGAGTCGACAAAACGGAATTACAGAATCTCAATCGTGAACGAGCGAACGACGGTCTCCTTGGGCTTGGCGACAAGGCAGCCGCGCTTATGCTCAAGCACGTCGTCCTCATCGGAGCAGGTCGAGAGACCGCCCCAAGGCTCAACCGCCACAAAATCGCCCTCGGGCTTGCTCCACACAATGAGATATGGGAAGCCCTCAAAGCTCAGGCGGACGCCCTTGTCCTCGCCCTTTTTGGAAAGCGTGACCTGACGGCTCTCGAGCACGTCAAAGATGGTCTCCGCAAAATCGAAGAGCTCGTGCGACAGGGGCAGCGTCTTTCCCACCATGGGGTTCTTGGAGCGATTGGTCACGTCAATCAAGCCAGTCGAGGGGACGGCAGTGCAAAGCTCAGCAGCCTCGTCCTTCTCAAAGCGCAGCTCGTAGTCCGTATAGGCCTCGCCCTCATCGAGCGGACACCTAAATCCGGGATGACCGCCAATAAAGAACGGCATGTCCTCGGTGCCCTCGTTGGTGACCTCGTAGGAAACGCGCACGGCAGCGTCCTCGAGCGTATAGCGGGCGACAAGCTTAAACGGATACGGATAATCGCTCAGCAGCGCGGCGTTATCCTCCGAAGCCAGGCACATCGCCAGCTCGTTCTCGCTCTGGCTCAGCAGCTTCCACTCCTGTTTGCGCGCAAACCCATGGCGAGCGAGCTTTACATGATGCCCGGCAAACGTCATGGCGTTGTTATCGCGCAAGCCTCCGCAAATCGGGAAGCAAATCGGTGCCTGGCCGGACCACACGGCGGGATCGCCCTGCCACAGATACTCGCGACCTCCGGCCTCGATCGAGGTAAACGAACCACCAGCCGTGGACACCTTAATAGAAATCGAATCGTTGGAGAGAGCGTATTCCATTGCCCATCCTTTCGAACAACTGCTTTTTGCTCGCAAGTACCCGTCTCGGCCCTAACCAAAGGACAAACCCGCACGTTCATCGATGCGTCCGGTATCCCAGCCATGTAACGGGGTACCATACAGACATTGATGCAATTACAGCTGAAAGGCCTTCTTATGCGAACCATCATCCTCTACGCCTCGCGCCATCACGGCAATACGAAAAAGCTCGTGGACGCCATCGTCGAGGCACACCCCGAGATCGATACCCTCGACGTCAAGGCGCTTGGCAAAAACGAGTACCCCGACCTGCACGAATACCATCTGATTGGCGTCGCCACGGGCATCTATTACTCCGAGATCGACAAGGACATGGCACGAGTGCTCACGAACGTGCTGCAGCCGCAGGACAAGGTGTTTGGCCTTATGACCTACGGTGGCAAAAACAAGTGGTACGGCAAGGATATCGATGGCATCTGCCGCATGAGGCAGGCCATCTTTATGGGTGTCTACGGCTGCCCCGGCTTTGATACGTGGGGGCCGTTCAAACTCGCCGGCGGTGTCCAAAAGGGACACCCAACCGCTGAGGAAATTAAGGGCGCCGTCGACTTCTTCGATAAGATCGAAGACGAATATGGCGATATCATCGTCGAAGAGTACGCCAAGCGCGAGAAGCGTCTAGCATACGAGAAGGAGCATCCTGCAGGAGGCCTGGTGGCCGACGTCAAGCGCACGGCAAAGAAGATCGCTAACAAGCTGTAACTGTGAAGGTGCTTTTGAGCGTTTAACCCATGCGGCGGGTCCGAGCAGATTCGGGCCCGCCGTCTTTTTCTATCGTTACTCGGTAAAGGCGTTGCCGACGCTCTGGCCGCCAACATACGTCTCGACGAGGGTAAGCTCATGGTCGAACACGACAAAGTCGGCGTCGCGACCCGGCATGATGCTGCCGCACTTATCCTCGATGTGCGCGGAGCGTGCCGGCACCTCGGTTGCCATACGAATGGCGATATCGGCGCTGGCGATGCCCCAGTCGACGATGTTCTTGACGCCCTGGGCAAGCGTGAGCACCGAGCCGGCAATGCTCTTGCCGTCGGCGAGCCAGCACAGGTTGTCCTTCATGATGACGTCCATGCCACCACTGGTGTAGCTGCCCTCGGGCATGCCGCCGCAGCCCAGGCAGTCAGTGATGAGCACCGTGTGTTGCCAGCCCTTTGCCTGCAGCAGCGCCTTGATGGCGGCAGGGTTAACGTGCTTGCCGTCACAGATGATCTCGGCGTAGGTCTCGGGCGTGGACATGGCAGCGCCCACGACACCGGGCTCACGGTGATGCAGCCCGCGCTGACCGTTATAGGTATGCGTAAAGCAGCTGGCACCGGCGTTGATGGCGGCGATGCACTCATCGTAGGTGGCGTCGGAGTGACCGATGCTGGTCACCACACCCTTGGCGTTCAGAGCAGCCGCATAAGCAGCGGCACCGTCGCGCTCGGCCGCCATGGCGCTCTTAACGATGCGACCACCCGCAGCCTCCTGCCACTGATCGAAGACCTCCTCGGAGGGATCGATGAGGTAAGCGGGGTTCTGCGCGCCCACGTGCTTCATGGTAAAGAAGGGGCCCTCCAGGTAGATGCCCTGAATGCGGGCACCGCAGAAGTCGGGGCCGCGACCCTCGTCCGCCTGAGCGATGGCGGCGCAGGCGTCCTTGATCTGCTCGACGCCATCGGTGAACGTCGTGGGCAGCCAGCTGGTGGTACCGCGACGGGCGAGCTCGGTCGAGCTGATATCGATGCCCTCGGGATCGTTATCGGTAGTTGAGTGGTTGTAGAAGCCATGGATGTGAGTATCGACCATACCCGGTGCGATCCACGATCCCGTGTAGTCCTTAATCTCGCAAGAGGGCTCGTCGGCCTGCCAGGCGCCAAAGACGCCATCCTCGACCATAAGATAGCCGCCCAGTTGCGGGCCTGCCGGCAAGAAGAACTTGTCAGCCTTAATTGCGTACGTGCTCATATGCACTCCTCGCTTCTAAAGCAGTTGACTGTGGTGATGCTTATACCCAGCTCACGTAAACAAAAAGCGCCCGCCCGCCGTTATGAGCGGACGGGCGCCCTTACAGGGGGACGCGATTAAGCGGTGAAGGGGTGAATCGTCACGCCCTTAACCACGCGGTTGACCGTGCCAGTGGGGCTCGGCGTGTCGGGCGTGTTGCCCACGCGCACGGAGTTGAGCAGGCTGATAGCCTGGGCAAACATCACGAACGGCAGAGCAAGGTAGCCCTCGGGAAGTGCCTCGTAGCCCTTAAAGGTGAAGGACTCGCCCTCGTAGACGGTGGCACCTTCCTGCTGAACGGCGATGGTGTGCTGAGCGATCTCGTCGCCACCGATCTCGTTGAGGATGTCGATGTCGTACTGACGGGTGTAGGCGTCGTTATTGACGAACACGAAGACGAGCGTCTTATCGTCGACGAAGGACTTAGGTCCGTGACGATAGCCCATAGAGGTGTCGTAGGAAGTAGCGACCAGACCGTGAGCGAGCTCAAGGATCTTGAGCTGGCTCTCCTGGGCAAGGCCACCGAAGGAGCCAGAACCCAAGTAGGTCACGCGGTTGAAGTCGCCAGCCAGGTAATCGGCGATCTCGGGCTCACGGGAGATGACCTCCTCGCCCATCTTGGCAATCGTCTCGACCCACTCGGCCTTCTGCTCGTCAGAGGCAGTGTCGAAAATAAGGGTGGAGAGCAGGGTCATGCAGGAATAAGAACCGGTCATGGCGAAGCCCTTGTCGTTGGCGCGCGGAATGAGCAGCGTCAGCGCGTTGGGATCATCGGCAGACTCGACGGCGAGCTTGCCCTCGGGAGCGCAAGTGATGTTGAGGAACTTGACGTTGTGGACGAGCTCCTTGGCAACGGCAACGGCAGCAAGGCTCTCGGGGCTGTTGCCAGAGCGGGCAAAGGAAACCACGAGCGTGGGATCCTCGGCGCGCAGGAAGTCGCGCGGGGCGCTCACGATGTCGGTCGTGGCGATGGGCTTAAAGTCGTAGAGATCAGTGTTGCCAGCGTGACGCAGGTACGGGGCGCAGGTATCGCCAACATAGTCGGACGTACCGGCACCGGTGAAGACAACGGACAGACGGCCCTCGCCCATAGCGCGAGCCTCGGCTAGGAAGGCCTCGATGGCCTCCTTGTTCTCGCGATAGATGTTGAGCGTATCACGCCAAAGCTCGGGCTGCTGAGCAATCTCGGCCGTGGTGATCTGGGCGCCGAGCTCGGTGAGCTCCTCGACACTCTTCTCGAACATTTTTAATACCTCTCTCTAGAAGTAATCCTCTGACGTGCAATTATACACTTCGGTTGGTTATCTGGTAGTAACCAGTTAAATGCAAAGAATCATCATATGGAAACGATGCGAACACTAGTCGCTACGCTGGTGGTAAACCTTGTATTTAAACTGATCGGCACGAGCAACCGAGAGTGTGTACTCCACAACCTCGTTTGACTCGTTATACGTAGTCCTGACCAAATCGAGCACAGGCGAGCCCTCGACAATTCCCAAAAGGTGGGCGTCGGTGGGACGGGCTATGCTCGCATAGAACTCCTCTTCGGCCACGCGTATCTTTTGCTGAAAGTCTTGCTCAATCACATCGTAAAGCGGCTTACGCTCCAGCAGCGGTCGCTTTAGGGACAGAAATTGACGAACTGGTAGATAGCTGCGTTCGACCATCATGGGCATGTTGTCGGCAGAACGAAGGCGCTTAAGCTTAAAAATGCGATCACCGATACGCAATCCCATATGCTCGGCCAGATTTTTATCGGCCTCCATCTCGCAAAACTCGAGAATCGTGGTCTCGGGGTCGCGACCCATCGCGCGCATCTGCTCGGTAAAGCTGTAGGACTGCATGAGATTGGTTGCCTTTGCCGAACGGTCGGTCACAAAGGTACCGCGACCGTGCTGCCGAACCACCAGTCCTAAACGCTCCAGTTCCTGCAGAGCCAAGCGTACCGTAGTGCGCGAGAGACCATAGCGCTCCGAAAGTTCGCGCTCGGAAGGAATCATGTCACCGGCGCGATATTCATGGTCGATCTTTTCGGTCAGAATATCGACCAGCTGATCGTACAGCGGTTGCTTACGCGCTCCGATCGCCATCCTATCCTCCCTTTTGCTCGAATTCGGCTAACTACCTAGGGTGTTTAGCATTATCTGTCTGCCACACCCGAATCATCAAGAAAACAAAAGCCGCGCGCTCTTTCGAGCACGCGGCTTTTAACATACACATGGCTTAAGGGGTCGGGGTGTGAGCCGCGTAGGGACACACCCCTCAAGCTAGAGCCTTACCAGATGCTCGGCCAGAGACCAAGCGGGCCAGCGCCCAGGATGCCAAGGACGAAGAGCAGGAGAATGCCCTTGGTCGGGGTCCAGCTGTGCTTAGCGAACATGTAGTAAAGCAGCAGCGTAAGCATAAGCGGGACGAGCTTCGGGACGATGGTGTTGAGGGTGTCGGCAACAGAGAAGTTGACCGGATCCTCGGTAACGGTGCCGTAGGTAACGGACTCCATGCCGTTGCCCAGATCGGTGACGCCGCACTCGACAGCGTTGCCGTCGGCATCGGAAGCGGTGAGGGCGTTGCCGTCCTCATCGGTCATGGCGATGGTACCGGCCTCAGCGGTCTCGGTATCGATGCCCTCCATACCGGTGAAGTTCTTGGCCTCCTTCTCGGAGACGATCACGGTAGTGGCGGAGAGGCCACGGGTGGTGCCGTTGGGGATCTCGAGGTTGATCTGGGTGCCACCCATGGTGACGACCAGGCAACCGACGACGAAGACGCCCATGATGGAAGCGGCACGCGTGAAGGCCTGCATGTTGGCGGTCAGAGCGTCAATAGCGCTGGTGCCAAGCTTGTAGGACCAGTTCATGAGCCAGAAGCGCAGAGCGAACTGGACGGCGTTGAAGATCACCAGGAAGATGATCGGCGCAGCGGCGTTGCCGTTGATGGCCATGTTGGAGGTGATGCCGGCCGTGATAGGCACGAGCGTCAGCCAGAACAGGGCGTCACCGATACCACCGAGCGGGCCCATTGCGGCGACGCGGACGGCGCGGATCGTGGGGATGTCAACCTTGTTCTGCTCGAGCGAAAGCACGATGCCCATAACAAAGGTGACGAGGAACGGGTGGGTGTTGAAGAACTCCAGGTTATGGCTCATGGAAGCCGCGAGGTCGTTCTTGTTGGTGTGGATCTTCTCCAGACCGGGGATGATGGAGTAAAGCCAGCCAGCGGCCTGCATGCGCTCGTAGTTGAACGATGCCTGCAGGAAGCAGGAGCGCCAAGCCATCTTGTTGAGGGTCTTCTGGTCGAGCTGCGGAGCAGGAGTGAGATCCTCGTAGTGCTCCGGGATCACATACTCATTAGATGCCATCTTCGAAGTCACCTCCGTCAGAAACAGCTGCACCCTTCAGCTCGGTCTGCTGCTGGAAGTCCCAGAAAGCGATGCCGAAGCCGATGAGAGCGAGGATGAGCAGAGCAGGGGTTGCCAGCGAATCGTTGGCAACGGTGATGAGCGCGAGGCCGAAGCCCATGAGGAAGAAGCCCCACATATCGCGGTTCATCATAACCTTGAGCAGGACGGCGAAGCCGACGAAGCGCATCATGCCGCCTGCAGCGGACAGACCGGTCTGCAGCCAAGTCGGGATGGCAGAAGCGATGGTCTGACCGATGGTAGCGCCAGCGATGAAGAACAGGGTGACGACGACAGCGAAGATCAGGCCGAGCAGAGCCATGGCGAAGTAGTTCAGGCGCTCGATGCCCTTGGTGTCCGCGTTGTGAGCCATGTTATCGGCCGTGGACATAAGCGGGGACATAAGCGTGAAGACCAGGGTAACGCCAAGCTGGCCAAGCAGAGCGAACGGAATGGCGAGGCCGACTGCCGCGTTGGGCTCGAGGCCCGTGGCGATAGCGAGAATGGCTGCCATGATGCCGCCGATGACGGCGTTAGGCGGCTGAGCGCCTCCGATCGGCATGTTGCCGATCGTCATGAGCTGATAGGTACCACCCACGAGAAGACCGGTGTTGAGGTCGCCAAGGATAAGACCGATGACGGCGCCGGTGACGATGGGCTGATAGAGAGACTCGAGGAAGTCAAACTGGTCGATTGCCGCGATGAACGTAACAACGAAGACCAGAGCGATCTGGATGATCGAGTATTCCATCTTGCTCCTCCTTTCAAAATGTATGTACGCACTTTGGATATCACGTACAGAACGTCAGGGTTTCACTCCTGACAACGTGGATCACGAGGATTACGAGAAGAGCTTGCTCGTGTCCTCAACAGGCGTGCTCGGAACGCGCCTGATCTCCAACTCCACCCCCAATTCCTGCAGCTCTTTAAACGCAGCGACATCCTCGTCGTTAACTGCGACGGAGGTGGCGACTTGGCGCTTTCCTTCCGACATGTGCATGTTGCCGATGTTTACCTTCTTTATAGGCACACCGCCCTTGACGAGCGTAAGCACGTCTTCCGGTGTTTCGGCCACGATGAAGATCTTCTGGCGCGGGCTCGCCTTGCCAATGACGTCGATGGTCTTCTGCAGGGAGAAGAAACGCGTAGCGACGCCGGCGGGAGCGGCCATCTTCATGAGGTTCTGGCGCATGGTGTTGGACGCCACGTCGTCGTTGGCGACGAGGATGAGGTTGGAGCCCAGAGTGGAGTTCCACTGGGTGGCAACCTGACCATGAACCAGTCGGTTATCGATGCGGGTAAGAAGAATGTTGGGTTCTGCCATGTTGATCAGCTTCCTTTCGATATTTGCTGACGACAGTTACTTGATCTCCTGAATCGCGTAACGCGAAACATCTACGACGGCTCCGGATCGGACTTTGATCTGGACCTTCTCGCCTTCGATGCCTTTGACGGTTCCGTAGATACCGCCGGCGAAAAGAACCTCCTGACCCGGCTTGAGCTCGGTGTGCAGCTCCTTGAAGTACTTCTGCTTCTTCTTCATATTGATTTGCGACCAGATGGTGTAAATCAAGCCCATGATGACAAGCAGGCCTAAAAGGGCGACCGAGGAGCTCAGGACGTTGGCTCCGAAATCGGCCATTAGATGCCGTCCTCGTCGCCGAAGATATCCTCTTCCTCGGAGCCGGCAACGGATGCGACCGTCTGGGCGGTGATGCCCGTCTGGCCAACGGTCACGGCCTGCTCGCCAAGCTCGGCGAGCGTGGCATTGCCGCGGAGGAACAGAAGCTCAATAACCATGGGAAGGTTGGTGCCAGTCAGAACCTCGACGTTGTCGACATCCTGGGCAATCATCATCGACTGGTTGAACGGGGTGCCGCCAAGCAGGTCGGTAAAGACGAGCACGCCATCGCACTCCTCGCGCATGGCGGTAATAGCGGCGCGGAGATCCTCACCGTAGGATGCGGCCTGGTCGCCCTCAAAAGGAACGACGGTAAAAGCAGGCTGGTCGCCGGCAACCATAGCGATAGCGCCTGCAAGGCCGGGTGCGAACTGTCCATGACCGGTAAGAATAAAGCCAACCATTCAAATTTCCCTTCCGAAGGTGTGTACGATCTGAGTCCGATGATTTTCGGAAGCCAGCGGGCGCTCGCCCTTAAAGCTTCTTAGAAAGCGTTCTTTAAAGACCAGTGGTTTCTAAACTGGTAGTAACCACGTGACGTGTTGTCACTATATCACCCCAGAAGAGGTCGCTTTCGCTGATTCAAACAGTAAAACGTTTTTGCACCGCTCACGGTGATATTTCGACCGTTTACCGCTCGTTAACACTTCTACCTGCGGTTTTGAAACCGTTTCGAAACGCTTTGGCAAAAGAACGGATCTTTCCCGGTGTCTAAACAACGCAGGGCGGCTAAAAATAGCGTGTAGAAAAATTGCAGGTCATTGTGAAGATATGTGAATTGGTCTTTTTGACTTAATACCAGTTAGAACCAGTTTTGAGATTATCGGTGAACGGTAGTTTTCGACCGTTCACCGGTTACTTGCAATCGTTTGCAGTTGTTTTCCCAGATGAATTAGGGAAACGCGATGGAGCGTTTGCGCAATCACGGGAAGTTTGGGCATTTGTCCTCATCCCCCGCGCGTCAAACTCCCGCATCCATGAATGAGCCAATAGCTCACGCTAATCGTTTTCAATCATTACTTACTCAGTATCCGTAATTATTTATCGTTTATCGTTAATTCTGATATGATACAAGTATCATCCAAAACGCCGATTGGAGGGGTTATGGTCCATCGAAACGCGTCTATATCGAATGAAACCATCAGCCGCGAACAGACGGTAGCCAAACTGAGGAAGCTCGCTCGCATCTGCAAATGGGCCACGATCTGCATTACCACCGCGCTCGCTCTGGGGCTCCTCGCGGTCATTGCGATTGACCTTCTACTCATATTGCCTGGCCTCTCCCAAGGCTCGTGTCTCCAATCCGTAGAACTTCAAGCCGGCGAAGGGCCGTGCCTCGCTATCGTCGGTACCGATGCGCAGGCCCCACTTATGCTCGTCGCACACGATGGTCACACTGCCATAGGGAGCCTCTTGATGACATGTCTCGCGCTTACCATCGCGATAAGCGTGCGCAGGCTTTTCTTCAACATTGAAAAGGAAGGCAGGCCCTTTGACCTTGAATGTAACCAAACACTTCGTCGAGTAGGACATTTATTCCTTATCGGCGGCGTTGCCGTGAGGCTTCTTGGTGCCGTTATCACGGGAATGATACTCTCGGGATTTGGCGGCAGCTTTACCGATGCGTTCGTCGGCCAGTTATTCGAGCCCTCCATGCTCTTTGCAGGCCTGATTATTTGCCTGATTGCCAGCATCTTCCGCTACGGGTATATCCTGCAAAAACAAGATGACGAGTTGCTCTAGGGGGAATCCATGATTATTCTGCGGCTTGACCGCATGCTCGCCGAACGCAAGATCTCATCCAAAGAGCTTGCGGAACGCGTGGGCATCTCCCAGGTCAATATGTCGCGCATCAAGACGGGCAAGGTTTCTGCCGTGCGCTTTTCAACTCTTGATGCGATATGCCGGGCACTCGACTGCCAACCGGGCGATGTGCTGGAATATATGCCTGACGATGAAGCCGATAGCCTATTTGGACTTAAAGATGAATAGCCATAATTAAGCCGCCAATCACGCCCTCAACGCAAATAGCCCGCCAGAACGACTTCCGTACTGGCGGGCTATTTGCTGTCTATCGGCTAGATGCTCGATGAGCCGTACGACTCTTTACGCAAACAGGCCGTAGATGCTGATGTTGGCCTTGGCGTAGAGGCCGTTCGCATACTCGGTCCACTTGGAGCTGGCGCTCGAAGCCTGCGAGGAATACTGCTGGTAGGCGGTGTAATAGGCGGTCATGGCCTGCTTATAGGTAGCGCTATCGGCCGTAAAGGCATCGTCGGCAAAGGCCTTAGCGTAGGTGCTATCGGCGTCCTTCCAGGCGCCCTTCTCGCTATCCCACTCGTCACCGGCAAGTTTGATGATGTAGTCGGCGTAGTCCTTGCTCGCGGTCTCCTCGTTGCCGTCAGCAGGCTCGGTCGGGGCGGTCGGCATGCTTGCGGAGCTATCGCCCACCTTCTTCTTGTAGAGCTTCTGCAGCGTCGCGGACTGACGGACGATCTGCTTGGCCTGGTCCTTGGACACGCCGTACTGCGTGGCCATGGTCTTGTAGTCGGAGGTGCCGATGGAATCCTCGGCGTACTTCTTCATCTCCTTGGAAGAGACGGTGATGCCCTCGTCCTCGGCAGCATCGAGCAGAATCTTGTTGCGCACGTAGGACAGGATGACGTCGGCAGAAGGAGCGGTGTAGTTGCCATCGCTATCCTTGACGGTATCAAGGCTGTACTGGCTCTCGATGGCCTCGCGCGCGGTGATGTCGCTCTTCTTGCCGTTGTAGCTGTAGCTTGCCACGGTCGAATCGAGCTGGTCCTCGGTGAGGGTCGCCGAGCCGACGCCCTTGCCGCCAAAGCCTCCATTGCCGATAAAGAAGCCGACCATCGCAGCGATCACGACTGCAACCACGAAGGCGGCAATCATCGTCTTCTTGTGCATGGATGCATGGTCGTCTTCGTCGGAGTCGTCCTCATCCTGCTCCTCGGGCATCAGATTCTCGTCAGCGGCATCCGCGGCAATCTGAGCCTCCAGGCGGGCGTCCTCCTCCTCGGCCGTCGTACCGGCAGCAATGTGCTCGGCAGACGTACCGGCGACCAGATCGATCTTCTCGTCCTCGTCACCGTCGGGGCCTTCGCCGCGCTCGATGATCTGGATGCCGTCGATCTCGTCCTTCTCGTCCTTCTTTTGAATCAGACCCATATCGGTTACTCCTTGTTAGGAAACATAGTGCTCAATAGAATACGCCCGACAGAGCGCCGGGCGTATTGATTCTCAGGTTATACGCAAACACTTAAGTACTATTTAGGCGTTTGCAGTCTGCATGCCTTAGGCCAGGTGAGCGATAACGGCATCGGCAAAGGCCTGCGTGCCCACAGCGCCCTCAACGGAGCCGGTCTGGGCACGACGCACGTCACCGGTAACCTGCTCGCCCTCGTCGAGCGTGGCGGACACGGCGAAACGAATGCGATTGGCAGCGTCGTTCTCGCCCAGGTGATCGAGCATCATAGCCGCAGACAGAATCTCGGCCGTGGGGTTAGCGATATCCTGGCCAGCGATATCGGGCGCGGAGCCGTGCGTTGCCTCGAAGATGGCGCAGTCGGCACCGATGTTGGAGCCGGGGGCCATCCCTAAGCCACCCACGAGGCCGGCGCACAGGTCGCTCACGATGTCTCCGTACAGGTTGGGCAGCACCAGGACATCGAAGTCGTTGGGGTTCTGGACCAGGCCCATGCAGGTGGCGTCGACAATCTTGTCGTTGAACTCGATATCGGGATAGTTGGCGGCCACCTCGCGCGCCACGCGCAGGAACAGGCCGTCGGTCGCCTTCATGATGTTGGCCTTATGCACGGCCGTCACCTTTTTGCGGCCGCAGCGGCGAGCATACTCAAAGGCATACTCCACAATGCGGCGGCTCTTGGCGATGGAGATCGGCTTGATTGAAATGGCGGAATCAGCGGCGAAGGTCTTCTGACCCGAGCGCCCGACAAGCTGCGAGAGCTCCTCGACCTCGGCAGCGCCCTCATCGAACTCGATGCCGGCGTAGAGGTCCTCGGTGTTCTCGCGCACGATGACCAGGTCGACGTCGCGGAAGCGCGAGCCGTCGCCCGGCTGCGACAGGCAGGGGCGCACGCAGGCGTACAGGTCGAAATGCTTGCGCAGGGCGACGTTAACGCTGCGGAAACCCGTGCCGACCGGTGTGGTGATGGGGCCCTTGATGGCGACCTTGGTCTCGGCGACCGCGTCGAGCACATGTTGGGGCAGCGGCGTGCCAAACTCGTCCATGACGCCGACGCCGGCCTCCTGGACGTTCCAGTTGATCTGGACACCGGTGGCCTCGACCACGCGGCGCATGGCCTGCGTAATCTCGGGACCGATACCGTCACCGGGAATCAGGACTACATCGTGCGCCATAATCTGTTACTCCTCGTCTTCGGCGTCGTCAGATTTTTTAACGCTAGCACGCTTCTTCTTTTTGGAGAGATTCAGGCCAAAACGTTTAACAAGCATTTCGCAAATCTCGCTCGAACGGGCCTTGAGATAGCTGCCCTTGCCGTTCTCGGCGTCGAACTTAAGGCGCAGCGCGAGCTTCTCGGCGACCTCGGCGTCGATCTCGCCCTGGCCAAACTCGTACAGGCAACCGAGCATATCGCGATACTCGAGGTCGCCGTGGTAGCACTGGATGGCCTCGTCCAGGATGGGCCAAGCCTCGCGCGAACGCTCGACGCTCGTGGCGCCCCACACGCACAGCAGGCGGAAGGCGGCATAGCGCAGCGTGGAGGAAATCTCGTCGAACAGCGCAGTCTCGGCGCCCTCAAAGGCATCGCCCAGCTGCTCGGGGCAGGTGGTGGCGAGCGCCGCCAGGGCATCGAGGGCCTCCCAGCGGGTCTGAGCCTCGGGGCGGTCGAGTGCCTCGATCAGCGCGGGCACGCAGGGCACGACGCGCTGCGGATCGCGCTCGGCCAGCAGGTGCAGCACGCGGGCGGCAAACTGGCGGATACGGCGCGTGGGGCAGCCGAGCTCCTTGACCAGACGGTCGACGGCGTTCTCGTTCTCCTCTGCCAGCTGAAGCTGTGCCAGCTCCTCGTCGGTGAGCTGTTCTTCCTTGTTTTCTGCCATAGTTACCTCTTCTTACTATTTCTTAGCGTGCTTGCCAGCACCCTTGCTGTCATCGGTGACCGAGATGAGCTGTCGGTCGGCTGCACCATTGCGGCGTGCGCGGCGACGCTCCTCGGCATCGCCCGCGTCGGCGGCGGCGCGGTGAGCCTTGTTGACGTTAAAGACCTCGTCGTGCTTGCGCCACGGACCCACGGACTCGCCAAAGCTCATCTTAAGACCGGCGATAAAACCGCCGAGCCAGCCGATCGGCGCAAACTGCACCAGCGGGAACAGCGAGAACACCCAGGTCAGCAGGACGACTGCCGCCGCTCCTGCAAAATTGGCGATCCAGTAGTCGCGCTTGGTGATGACGCGCTTTTCGCACGCCCACTGGCCGCACAAGAAGCCGATGTAGATCGCAAAGAGAAAGAGCACCAGCGCAAGCACCACGAACGTCCAGCTCATGGGCGCTACTCCCCGTGATGATGGCCGCAGCAGCACTCGTGGCCGTCGTCATGGCCGTGGCCGCCGCAGCACTCGTGGTCCTCGCCATGGTGGTGGCCGCAACCGCACTCGTGGTCGTCGCCGTGCTCGCCGCAACCGCAGCCTTCCTCGTGAGCACCGTGCTCTTCGGGACGATACTGCGACCAGTCCAGACCGGCGGCGATGGCGTCGGCCTCCTCCTTGTAGAGGACCGTGATGGCCTGGGTGCCCAGCTTGGCGCCACCGATGGCGTCGAGCATATCGTAAAGCGTAAAGGCCACGTCGGCGCCGGGCAGTGCAAGCTCGCGGTCGTCGGCATAGGCGAGCGCCAGACGCAGGTCCTTGATGAAGTGCTCGACCATAAAGCCGGGCTTGTAGTCGCCGTCGAGTGCCTTGGGCGCCAAGCTCTCCATGGCGCCGGACTTGCCGGTACCGCCCAGGATCATCTGGCGGGTCTTCTCCAGGTCAAGGCCGCTCAGCTCGGCAAATGCCATGGCGTCTGCCATGCCGACCATGCAGGCGCCCAGCGACACCTGATTGGCGAGCTTGGCAGCCTGGCCCTTGCCGGCGCCGTCGAAGCAGCAGATGTTGGCCGCAAAGGTGGAAAGGATATCGCGGACCGGCGCGATGTCGTTCTCGGTAGCGCCCACGATAGCCGTGAGCGTACCGGCGATAGCGCCCGACTCGCCGCCGGTGACGGGGCAGTCAAACGCCATGCGACCGGAGACCTGGGCGGCCTCGGCAATGTCACGGGCGAGCTCGGGCGAACTCGTGGTGAGGTCGACCAAGACCGCGCCCGGCTTGGTGCACGCAAGCAGGCCGTCGCCCGCCAGGTAGAGCTCCTCGACCTCGGAGGGATAGCCCACCATGGTAAAGACGACATCGGCGTTCGCCGCGGCATCGGCCGGCGTATCGGCCCAGGCGGCACCGCGCTCGATAAGCGCTGCGGCCTTGGACTCGGTACGGTTGTTGACCGTGACGGGATAGCCGGCGTCCAGGATGTGGCCGGCGATGGGGGCACCCATGATTCCGGTGCCGATGAATGCGACGGAGAGCTTGTTTGCCATGAAACCTTTCCTTTTGGGTTGGGTGTTGTTACCAGGTTGAATACTCGGTGCCAGCGTTTGGGCTGTGACTTGAGGGCACTTGCAGCCGCAGCGCCTGTCTACTCACCGCGCACACGGCGCGCGATGCGGTCGGAAAGCGAGGCTTTCTCGGCGCGGTTCTTGCCCCAAAACGCGCAAGCCACCATGCCGGGGCCCACGTGCGAGCCAATGGTGGGGCCCACGGAGCTGCGAATGATTGTGACGTCGGCGCAGCCCTCCTCCTTGCGGATGGCGGCTTCGAGCCAGTCACCGTCCTTTTCGGCATCGGCCGTCATGATGGCGATGGGCATGGTGCGGTCGGGCACGTAGTTCTCGCGGAACGACTTGAGGATGGACTTGAGCGCCTTCTTGCGGCCGCGGTTGACGCCGATCAGCGACAGCGAGCCGGCAAGGTCGTAGGAGAGCTCGGGCTTGACATCGAGCTTTGCCGTGAGCTGCGCCGCCGCGGGCGGAATGCGGCCGCCGGCAGCCAGTGCGTCGAAGCTCTCGAGCGTAAAGTAGCCATGAACGTAGGTCTTTGCCTCGTTTGCCCAATCGACCAGCTGCTTGGCGGTCAGTCCCGCCGAACGCTGGCGCACGGCCTCGAGCGCCAAGAGCGCGCCGGTCGCGCAGGGCAGAGCGTTGTCGACCACGTAGAGCTCAAAGTTGGGATACTCGGCGCGCACGGCATCTGCCGCCTGGCACGCGGAGTTGTAGCTCGACGACAGCGCCGAGGTAAAGCACAGGTAGACCGTGGGCGTACCCTCTTTGGCGCACTCGGTAAAGAACTCGATATAGCGACCGAGCGACACAGCCGAGGTGGACACGCGGGCACCGGCGCGCATGCGGTCGTAAAACTCCTTGGGTGTGATGCTCGACCAGATGTCGTCCGTGCGCTCTTCGCCATCGATAATGAAGGGGAAACCCAGGATATCGACATCGAGGTTCGCGGCGACCTCGGGGCTAAAGTCGCAGCAGGTATCGACGACGATGCGGCAACGGTCCGAATGACCGGCGGATGCGGCCTTGTCCATCAAAGCGACTCCTTACGTAAAAAGGCGGCCACCCGCATGGGATGGCCGCCAACCGTTAACTCATGCAAGTTAACGTATTTTACTCGTCAAGTGTTTCGATGCGGGGCTTGATGATGCCATATCCACCATTCTTACGGTGATACACCACATTGATAAGGCCGGTCGTCGCGTTCTCGAACACGTAGAAGTCGTGGCCGAGCAGATCGGTCTGCACCAGCGCCTGCTCCTCAGTCATCGGGGTGACGTCGATAACCTTCTCGCGGACGAGCAGGTCGTCCTCTTCCTCGGGCAGCAGCAGGTCGGCCAGATCCTCGACGCGCTCGACCGGTGCGACATCCGCTGCGCTGGCACCGCCCTGGCGGTTGTCCACGACCTTGGTCTTGAACTTGCGCAGCTGGCGGGTGACCTTATCGGCGGAGAGGTCGATGGCGGCGTACATATCTGCACCGTGCTCGGCAACGCGAATCACCGAACCGCGGGCACGAACCGTAACCTCGACGATTGCCGGGTTGGGGTTCGAGGGGTTCTTCTCATAGCGAAGTACAACGTCGACCGTCATGGGCTCGATATCGAAAACCTTGAGCGCCTCGCCGATCTTCTCATCCACATGCGCACGCAGAGCATCGGTTACCGTCGTCTTGCGTCCAGAAACCTTGATATCCATACGTGGCTCCAATCTGCCTCGGGGACTTACTGTACTGGCTATGTACCCATTGCCGTGCATTTAATCACGCGGATTCCTAAAGACCCGAATAACGATTGCTTGATACCGCATACCGAAGTCTCGCACTTTTCTGTGGCAAAGTGCGCTATAGGAGGGAGCCGGCAGCTTTGTATTTGGTCCCGAAAATTGGCTTTGACCTGCTGGTTTTATAGGGATGAAAAAGCCGGGCTCCCCTATTGGGGAAGCCCGGCAGTGCGTGTTGAAACCGTGAAGAGGCGTCCTTTCCAACGTATAGGAGACACCACCCCTAGCAATAACTAGCTATTGAGTTTGTTAATGTCGTCGTCGGTGATGGTGCCTTCCTGGCTGGACGATTTGTCCTCGGAGGATGCGGTCTCATTGTTGGAATCGGAGGACTCGCTGCCGGAGGGCGTGGTCTCACTGGACTTAGAGTCGCCCGGCTGCACGTTAGCGCCCGAAACCGCCTTAGTGGTGAGGTCGTAGGGCATCTGGCCGTACCAGACGCAGTGGACCGCCTCGAGAGTGCCGTCGACCGTTATGTCGTCGAGGGCATCGCTCACGGCACGGCACAGTTCGTCATTGGACGAGAGGCCCGCAACACCAAGCGTCGAGGGCGCCTCGAGCGCACCGGCATAGGAGATCTCGCTCATCAGGCGTGCAAGGTAACCGCCGGCCGTGGAGTCGCAGATCACATAGTCGACCTCACCGGACTCGAGCGCCTCAAAGCACTCGTTGATGTTGGAGTAGGTCTTTTGGTTGGCGGTGATGCTCTGCTTGGCAAGCGCCTCCTGCGAGGCCGAGGACATCTGGACACCCAGAGTAGACGTGTTAAGGGTATCGGTGGAAACGCTTAGCGACCCACCATCGCTGGTTTTACCGAACACAGAAGCGGCATCGTACAAGCAAGTGCCGAGCGAGCTAACGTCCCCGTCCGTGGAGTTGATCTCGCCGATAAAGATATCAGCCTTTTTGTCGCCGAGCGCGGAACCTGCCGAGGACGCATCGACAAAGGCGACCTTAAGGCCCATGCGGCTTGCGAGGGCGCGTGCGGCGTCAACCGCATACCCCGTGAGCTCGCCGTCGGCGCCCTGCATGGCCTGCGGCGCATCGGAAGTATCGAGGGCGACCGTCAGGGTGCCGGGAGTGACCAGGGCATCGTCCGACACCGTAGGGGTAACGGCCTCGCGCTCGATCTGGTCGATCGTAGGCGTCGTGAACGTGGACAGCGGGTTGAATGCGCATCCGCTCAAGCCCAATACGGCAATGACCGCCGCGGTCCCAGCGCCTAACCGAGCCGCGTGCATCAAGCTGCCCCTCACCATGTCCACTACCCTGCCTTCTGTGTCGTATACAATCCGTGCGTTGCGCGGAATAACGGGTGTTCCCACCAGCTGACCTGGTATTTGACCCCACACTTGCGCACCGGGGTGTTTGCTCGGGAGGCCGCAGCCACCTTCACGACTGGCCCGCTCGCCCGCGAGGCGGTATTGCCCCAAAGAAAGTAGAACGGACGGTGCGGCTTACATCTAGGACGCGCCATGATCGCGCCGCGCGCACGCGGTCGCTTACGTGGATCCCTTTGACCGCGTCTGTCTTGGACTAGGACGGGCATTTCGTCCGTCCGCAACCACAGCCTGGCAGGAACGTAGCGCATTATAGCTAAGTTCAAGCTAAAGTTTAAGGTTAGGGGCGTTATTCGCATCTCGAGTACAGATTTTGCGGGTCGGAGCGGACCATTCGTGCCCCTATGAAGCCCGGAGCTCCCCTACGGGGAGCTCCGGGGCACCCGTCTCAGGGTGCCGTGTGCAAAAAACGGCAAATATGAGTACTGTTACCAATTTAGTAGCAGCGTATTACCGCCTCACGAGCCCTTTTTGAGTTCCGCACAGCCTGCTTGGCGCCAAGATATTCCACATTCGTTTATTATCTCTTCGCTGAATCCAGATTATCGGCCCAAGTTTCTTTGTTTTTGCTGTCACTAATCTAGTAACAGTACTCATATTTGCCGTTTTTTGCACAGAGCATATAAACAGACCCCCTATAAAGCCATAGTTTTACGCTGGTTTGAGCCCAAAGCACGCTCGGAGCGTATTCAGCAGAGCATCTTGCCTCTTTCGACGAGCCTCTACGCGATTCTGATACCGCTTACCCATACGCTGGTGGATGCGCCATGCGAGTGCTTCCATCGCTTCCATGTCACAGAGCATTTCGTTGTTGACCGTCGCGACCTCGATTCCCATAGTAATCAAGCCCGTGTTGCGCTTTTCATCATGGATACGTCCCCTCCGAGAAGAATGGCCCAGCTCACCGTTGTATTCCAAGTCAAACCGGGCTGCTTCCTGAAAGGCATCGCAAACCGCATGCGGCATCCCCGAGATCGCCTGCGCACGGTCGTTGAACTCGATCTTGTGGTCGGTCTTAAAGGGACCGCAGGCAAATCCGCCATAGGAAAACGGAAGCGAAAACATGGCAAGCATGATGCATTCCATGGGTGAGCGCAGGTTTTCCGACAGAAAGGGGCACAGCCGCCGCAGCTGCTTGGCCGCGCTCCCCTTGCATGCCGCAAGGTAATCTGCCAGGCGATCGGGCGTCAGCACCGGCTCGACTTCAAAGTAGCCCACGTCTGCCGGTTGGTCCTTGTCCTTTGTAAGTCTATTCGCAACGGGCGAGGTATAGGGAGGTAGATACTTCCCGCGATCGCTCAGTGAAATCTTGGAACACAGTTCCTGGGCCAGGGCAAACGCCTGGATACAGCCGACCTCGCGGGCGACGGCAACACAAAGGGCCTCGGGAGATAGGCTGTACACCCCCGGTTCCACCTCTAGAATCGAGCCGGCAGGCAACCCGGAACACACGGACCAGCCCACGCCAGGCATGCGGCGGCGCTGCGCCGCAGATCCCACCAGCAAGCACAGATCTTCTTGCACCTCGCCGCTTTTGGCTCCAATTCGCACCAGGTCGGAAAGATAAATATCCTCGGTCGAAGGCGATGACGTGCACAGCACGCGGCGCTCCTCCTCGGGCTCAAGGTCCTTCCAGCCGATGTAGCCCATCTGCCGGCGCTCGGCTCGAATCATACGCAACGCCGAGGCGCCCGTCAGGATCACGGAAGCCGCTAGCTGCTCTTTTGTCGGTTTGTTGCACTGCCTGATTGTTACCGCCACACGAATCACCCCTACCAAACGCGTGCGATAGCAAGGCCATCAACGGCCGCGGCACCGGCGCGTTTGAGCTCCGCCGAGGCTGCTGCCATGGTCGCGCCCGTGGTAATGACATCATCGATGAGCAGCAGGCGCTTGCCCCGCACATCCTCGACCGTCTCGTACATGCCCCGGGCATGTTCCCGGCGCTCATCGCGACCGAGCTCGCGCTGGTCACCGTGACCGTATTTGACCAGGGCGTCCAGCAACGGCACACCCGAAAGATCGCAAAACGAGCGCGCGATTGCTTCCATATGGTCGAATCCACGCCGCCGAAACGCTGCCGCAGTCGCGGGCACAAATACCACCGCGTCGGCGCCGGACAGCACGCTGCCGTAGCGATCGGGGGCTGCCGCCTGGGCATGCAAGACGGTGTCGTAGAATAGCTCCGCCAGATACGGTGCCAGACGGCGCTCGCCCGCATCCTTGTACGCCTTGATGATGCGCGGCAGCGGATGTGCGTAGACGGCACACGCCAGACAGCGATCGAGCGCCTCGGCCATTGCCGAAGACGCGCCCTCGACCGAGCACTCGGTACACAGCAAATCCCCAAACGGGGCACCGCATCGGGTACAGCTATGACGTGGGTCGATGAGCGTGAGCGATGCCAGACAATCCTGGCAGATCAGCGCACCGGCGCGCTCGCAGCCGGCACATCGTGTTGGCGACAATGCCTCGAGCGCCTCGCGTGCCACCCGCTCGGCAAACGGTAGCAATTCGTCCGCAAACGGTAGGGCGTCGGCACCCTGCAGACGGCTCAATATGTTCAGATGGCTTTTCAAGACACAACCCTCCCTACGTTCGGTCGCAGGGAGGGTTGTTGATTCAGCGTTATGATACCCCGATGCGTTCGGGGCAAGGCGGGCTAAATCCGCTCGCGGGCGTTATTCGCCGGTAGGCGGTTGCGGTGCGGACGAGGTGTGGGTCGAGCCTTCGCCACCGTCCTGGCGCGGCTTGCGGGAGCGACGGCGGCGGCGACGCTTTTGACCCTGGTCGGTCGAGCCCTCGCCGCCGCGATCCTCACGCGGTTCGCGCTCG
This sequence comes from uncultured Collinsella sp., assembly GCA_900547655.1. Lineage (GTDB taxonomy): Bacteria > Actinomycetota > Coriobacteriia > Coriobacteriales > Coriobacteriaceae > Collinsella. The sequence continues at coordinate 4,806 of URHQ01000009.1, read as the reverse complement.
TCGCGAGCACCGCCGCGCGAAGCCTTGGCGGCAGCTCCCCCGCCATCGCCGGGGCGACGGCGCGTGACCTTGACTTCGCCATCCGAAACCTGATCGGCCACAGAAGGAACCGAGGGCTTCTGCTGCGTGCCCGAGGAATGGCGACGGCGCGGACGTGACGCCCGCTCCTCCTCGCCACGCGGCTTGCCGCCCTTGTCGGCAGGCGCGTCGGAGGCCGAGGCGTCCTTGGGAGCGGCACCGGCCTCGCGAGCGGCTGCGGCGCGGAAGGCGTCCTCGCGCTCCTCGCTCGACAGATGACGGCGGCGGCGACGTGTGGGGTTCATGCCGCCGCCGCGATTCTGCTGCTGGGGCTGCTGAACCTCGCGCTCGCGAGAGGCGTTCTTGCCCGCGGCTGCAACCTCGGTAGCATCGCCCGAGCCCGCGCGCTTGCGACGGCGACGGCCATCGGCCGCCCCCTCGGCCTCAGGTGTCTCGGCCTTACCGCGGCCTTTTCCGCGGCCACGGCCCTCGCCCTGACCCTGACCGGCGCGAGCATCGGATTCAGCATCGCGACGACGGCGCTTGGGCATCGACGTGCCGGCCAGACGGTCGGCACTCGACAGGCCATCGCCCACATCGACGCCGTTTTCGCGATCGAGCTCCATGAGCGCCAGGCGCATCTCGGGCGACTCGATGCGCTCGAGCACGTCGCGCGTCACGCAGTCGGGGCGGCAGTTGCAGCCCTGCTCGGCGGCCTTCTTTTTGCAGCCCTCCGAGCACGTCATATCGGCTAGGTTGACCTTAAAGACTTTGCCGTTCTCCAGGCGCAGCACCAGCTGCTCACGCGGCGTGTCATACTCCTGGATACGCGCCTTGCCAAGCGGCGTATCGATGAGCGTCTTCTTTTTGGGCGCACGGCTCTTAAAGTCCTTGTAGGCCTCGAACTCGTAGCGCAGGCAGCACATCAGACGACCGCACACGCCGCTGATCTTGGAGGAATTGAGCGGCAGGTCTTGCTCTTTTGCCATGCGAATCGAGACGGGCTCAAACTGTCCGCCAAAGCGCGTGCAGCAGAGTTCCTGTCCGCACTGGGCATAGCCGCCCACCAGGCGGGTCTCGTCGCGCACGCCGATCTGGCGCATGTCGACGCGAATGTGCAGCGTCGAGGACAGATCCTTGACGAGCTGGCGAAAATCGACGCGCTCCTCGGCCGCAAAGTAGAACACGGCCTTCTCGCCGCCAAACAGGTACTCGACGCCCACCGGCTTCATCTCGAGGTCGAGCTCTTTGACCAGACGGCGGAAGTCGACCATGGCTTCGTCGCCCTGGATGGCTAGGTCGTCCGCAAGCTGCAGGTCGATGTCGCTCGCCACGCGCAGCACGGGCTTGAGCGGCTGACCGATCTCGTCTTGCGGCACCTCGAAGGGATCGGCCGTGACCAGGCCGATCTCGGTTCCGCGCTCGGTGGAACAAATGGCATAATCGGCCTCGAGGATATCCAGATCCTGCGGGTCGAACCACAGGTCGCGCGAGGCGTAGGTAAACTTAACGGGTACAACTAACGGCATTTCAGTGCCTTCCTGATATCGAACAGCATGACCTCGATGGCCAGCTGGGGAGTAACGTTTCTGGCGATGTTGCGCTCGGCGGTCGCGACTGCCTCGAGCGCCCGTGTGGCACCCGCAACATTCGTCGCGGCGGCAAGCCGCCCGATCGTGTCGCGCACGTCCTCGTTCACCACGTCGGCTGCCTCGTCCTGAAGCGTCAGCAGCACGTCGCGCATGAGCGCCCGCGCGCTCGCCAGCGCTTCCATGATACCCGAACGCTCGCGCGCGTTGAGTTCGCGCTTGTTGCGGTCCTCAAGCTGCTTCAATGCTCCACGCGACAGGTAGTCGGCGTTTTGCTCGAGCACCTTTTCCTGCGTGGACTTAACCTCGGCGAGCGGCGCCTTAACGGCGACGATGAGCGACTTGGCGCGGCTGAGCACGTCGGCCTCGTCGGCGGCGATGAGCGAATCGATGGCGCGAACCATCTGACGGCGAGCGTCCTGGCGCTCGGCGCTCTTGAGGAACTCGATGCCACGCGCGGGGCTTCCCGCTACTGCGACGGCCATGCGGCAACGCGCAGGGTCCTGACCGGTGGCGCGGCTCACGGCCTGCGCGGCGACGGCGGGCGAAACCAGCCGAAACGGCACGCACTGGCAGCGGCTCACGATGGTGGGCAGCATCACGTCTGCCGAGGTGCCCAACAAGATGAACATAACGCCCTCGGGCGGCTCCTCGAGTGTTTTGAGCAGTGCGTTGGCGGTGTTAGCGCGCAGCTGCTCGGCACGGTCGATGATGTAGACCTTGGCCTTGGCACGGATGGGCGCCAGAGGCACGTCGTCGAGCAGCTCGCGGGTCTGGGCAATGAGGTAGCCCGTGGCGCTCTCGGGCGTGTAATAGTGCACGTCGGGGTGCGTATGGCGGGCGACGCGCACGCAGCTGTCGCATGCGCCGCAGCCGTCCTGCTCGCACAGGAAGGCCTGGGCGAGCGCCCATGCGGCATCGAGCTTGCCGGCGCCGGGAGCGCCCAAAAACAGGTAGGCGTGCGATGCGCGGCCGCTGGCGACGGCGTTGGTCAAAAAGTCGCGCACGCGCTCTTGGGTGTCGAGCTTGGCCAGCAGGCTTGCCTGAGCGGGGGCCACGTTACTCGGCCTCCTTGGCAAGTGCGGCGGCGACGGCATCCTGGGAAATGTCGAGGCCGTAGGCGCGAACCTGCTCGACCGTCTGTGCGAATACGTCCTCGATGGACGCGGTCGCGTCGATGAGCTTTACGCGGTTTGGCTCCTCGGCGGCAATTGCGCAAAAACCCTGGTAGACACGCTCTTGGAAGGCCATGCCCTTAGCCTCCATGCGATCTGCCGCGCCACGGGCTGCCATGCGCAGCGCCGCCTGCTCGGGCGTGATGTGATAAACGAGTGTGAGCGCCGGGTGCGTACCCGCGACGGCCAGGTTATTGGCGTCGCGCACTATCTGGCGATCGAGGCCGTCGGCAAACGCCTGGTAGCAGGTCGTGGAATCGTAGAAGCGATCGCACAGGACCACCTTGCCGGCAGCGAGGGCGGGCGCGATGACCTCGTGCACCAGCTGGGCACGGGCGGCCTCATACAGCAGCAGCTCGCAAGTGTCGCCCATCGCCGTATTGGCGGGGTCGAGCAGCAGAGCACGGATCTTTTCGCTGATGGCGGTACCGCCCGGCTCACGCAGGGTCACAACCTGGTAGCCGGCAAGGTCGAGCGCACGGGCAAGCAGGCGCGCCTGCGTAGATTTACCGGCGCCATCGACACCCTCGAGCGTAATGAAGCTATGTTGAGCGGGCTCAAAAGCCATGGGCGCAGCCCCTTCCTACAAGGCGCGTAAATGCAGATATATATCAACCAAGCCATGATACCCCAGTGCTCGGTGCGTCCCCAATGGCTAAAGGTGCCTTTCCAAAGTTGCGGTGAAATAGGGACTGATTGAAGCTCTGAGACCGCCAAACAGTCCCTATTTCACCGCAACTTATGAAGGGGAATTTGGGGTGCTGGGTATAATCGTCGTATTGCATTGAAATGTGGCGAAAGGAGTGGCAATGTCTCGGTATTGTGCCTCGTGCGGCAAGCTTCTTGCAGATAATGCCAAGTTCTGCACCTCGTGCGGTGCACCCGTTGAGCAAACAACCGCGAGCGATAGCCAGCCCGCTTTTGAGCAGACCGGCTCCCTTGATACGCCGCAAGCCAAGGCGGACGACCCCCTCGCCTATCGCCCCGACCCCGCCGCAAGCCCTGCGGCCGTCGAGACCACGCAGCGCATACCCGTCGCGAGCGGCTCGCCCCAACAGGAGCCGGCTCCCGCATACACGCCCGCTTCGCCACAGACCCCCGCTCCCAAAAAGAGCGGCACCGGGCCGCTTATCGCCGTTATTGTTGTGCTGGTGGCGATCATCATCGCCCTGGTCGTTTTCTTTGTGATCAAGCCTTTCGACAACGCCGCCACGCAGACGACTGCCGAGGTAGCTAAGCTGCACCATGACGTCGACGACGATGACCTAAAGCCTCTCGGCGATCCCAACAGCCTGTACGACGATGATGACGATGACGACGAGGATGGCGGCGAAGCAACGCTCTCCGAGCAGAACCTCTACCGCCGACTGAGCGAATACTACGACTTGCTCGAAGACCTCGACAACTACGTCCGTGGCTGCGCACAGAACTTCAACGGCAGCTATCTGGAAGAGGATCGAACCACCCGTCAAAATCTCGCCGACGTCGCCGAGCGCACGGAAGACACCATCGAGCAGTATTACGACATCGTCGAGGACCTGGACGTCCCGACGAGCTCTAAGAACTACAGCTCCTGGAAAGACATCGTTGCCCTGTATGACGACCTGGACCACCGCATTGACGCGATCTGCGATGCCTGGGAGATCAGCCTGAAGTACGCAAAGCCCGCGGACCACAAGAATGAGATCGTGGCGCCGCTGTCACGCGACAACGTGGCGGGCACCAATGACAATAAGTACCGCCTAGACTTTGAGGAGCGCTATCCCGGCGCCAAACCCGTCGAAGTGAACTAGCGCTTTGTCGTTCCCGAGCCGGCAGTTAGGGACGTTCCTAAACTGCCGGCAGAAAAGGAACGTCCCTAACTGCCGGATAAAAAACGAGCGAGGATTTCGAGGTCCTCGCTCGTTTTTGTTTTAGGTGATGTTTCGACCGTGCGGCTACTTGTCGGCAGCGGTCTTTTTGGTAGTCGGCTTCTTGGCCGTCGTCTTTTTGGCGGCCGTCTTCTTGGCAGCAGTCTTCTTGGC
>URHQ01000008.1 GCA_900547655.1 uncultured Collinsella sp. | reverse complement strand
GGCAGCGTCAGATGTGTATAAGAGACAGATATACATAAACGTGGTGTAGACGGCGGCGGGTGCACCGGCGAGCGCGGTAGCGAGCGCCTGGAGGATGGTGTCGATGATCATGCCGCCCTCGGCGATGACCAGAATACCGCGAGCGATACCGATAACGATGGCAGCGTACGCAAAGTCGGCGAGACCCTTAACGAACTCCTCTGCGATCGTCTGCTGGTCAAGACCGCCCAGGATACCGGCAAGCAAGCCCATGCCAAGGAACACGGCGGAAATCTCATTCATGTACCAGCCCTGGGTAACAAGGCCCCAGACGATAATGCCCATACCGCAAGCAAAATCGATAAGCACGAGCTTCTGACGGATAGTGAACTCTTCCTCGATGGAGGCATCGGTCACGGAAAACTCAATACGCTTGAGCTTATCGTCCTCGTACACAATGGACGACTCGGGGTTTTTCTTGACGCGCATGGCGTAGCGCATGGCCCATGCGATACCGACGGCAGTGAAGATGACCCAAGAAACGGCGCGCAGCCACAGTTGCGGATTACCCTCGATGCCAATGATGCCTTGGGCGATCAAAACATTAAACGGGTCGATGGTCGAAGCACAATATCCCAGGTTAGGACCAAGGAAGCAGATGATAAATGCCGTCATCGAGTCATAACCGATACCCATCATGATGGGAATGAAGATGGCATAGAACGGCAGGGCTTCCTCAGACATACCAAACGTAGTGCCGCAAATGGACAGCAATGTCATCGTGATGGGGATGATGAGGATGTCCTTGTTCTTAAGCTTTTTAATCACACGGCTCATGCCGGCATTCAAAGCGTTGGTCTTGGTGATGATTGCGAACGATCCGCCAATCAATAAGACGAACGCAACGACGTCGGCAGCCTCTTGGATACCCTTGGTGGGCGCTTGCAGAACCGCGAAGATATCCTGGCCCAGATTGATGGTCTCGCCGGTCTCGGAATCGGTGTAGTTCTTATCGACCTGTTCATAGGTTCCAGCAACGGCGACTTCACGCTCGCCCGCCGCTGTCGAAATCGTCTTGCGCTGATACTGACCAGAGGGAACGATCCAAGTCAGGACCGCAAAGACAACGATCAGCAAGAACATGATCGTATAGACATGCGGTAATTTGAACTTAAAACGTCTGTTTGTCTTCTTCGCCTTCGTATCTGACATAGATACCTCCAAAGAACTCGAGACTGCATCGCATCTCGCTTCAACGTTTGCATAAGGCAAACGTTCTATGACGTCCCATAGATTACCAGCAGCTTTTTCCTTCATCAAGATAATTTCAAACTGATTGCCGCAACGCGGTTGAACGGTTGTGTTCGCGCCGTGAACGGTATGGAAACGCCCGGTGAGATGATCCACCGGGCGCTTCCATTCGCAATGTCCTAGATGTCAAAAACGTAGCGAGACCCAACGATCCGCTGACGACCGATGATAAACGGCCGCCGCTGCTCATCGAAAAAGAAGGCTTCCATATAAAACAAGGGTTCGCCAACGGGAACTGCCAACAGCCGAGCGACCTCGGGCGACGCGCACGCGATCTCGAGCGTGCACGGGTCGGTAAACGCGGGCGTGCGGCCCGTTCGGTTGCGCACGAACTCAAAAATGGATTGGTTAGATAGAGGTGCCGTTGATAGATAGGCGTTGTCCTCGTAAACGTATATGTTGTTCTCGAGCATGACGGGGACTCCATCGGCAGTACGTACACGCTCAACGCAAATCAAATCAGTTCCAACGGGAACACCAAAGAACTGCGCTTCGGTAGAATCTGCCGGCAGTATCTTTCTCGAAATGACGCACGCCCCCGGCTCCATTCCGTTAACGCGGCATGCGTCCGAAAAACTCTGGACGTCATCCTTCTGGCGAATCTTGCGCTTAAGCTTGGGGGCATTGACAAACGTGCCTTTCCCCTGCCGCTTCGTTAGATAGCCCTGCTGGACGAGCTCCTCAATAGCGCGTCGCACGGTAACGCGGCCAACTTTATAGTTCTCAGCCAATTCGAATTCGTTGGGTATCCGCGCGCCCGCCTTGTAGGCACCGGAATTGATTTCGTTTTTAATGATATCGATAACCTGTTGGTACAGCGGTATCGCTGCTTTACCGTCAGTTAGTCCTTCAGTCGGTGGCATATACCCTCTCCCAGCCCAATTAAGTCAAAAGCGGGCTTAAGGGCATTCAACAAGCCCTTAAGCCCGCATTAGCATAAAGTATGCTTGCTGCCGCACCAAAATGTTGGCTATTTACTCATCAGACCCGAAAAACGCGCAACTACCGCGCTCCTAAGAAAGCGTGAGCAGCTCCGGCAGCTGGTCGATAATCTTGTCCGCGGCATCCTGGCTAAAGCCAAAGCGTTCCTCGCGCTTGGCAATGACTGTCAGGCCGGCTCGCTTGCCAGCGGTGATGCCAGGCACCGAATCCTCAACGCAGCAGCAGCGATTCGCGGGCAGTCCCAGCAGGTCCAGCGCATGCAGGTAGATGTCGGGCTCGGGCTTGCTCTCCTTAAACTGCTCGCCGCTCACCACATACTCAAAGGCATCCGACAGCCCGCACGCATTGAGCACTTCCTCGATGCTAACCATGGGAGACGAGCTGGCAAGCGCCACGCGAACGCCGCGGCGCGGCAGCTCTCGAATCGTATCCACGGCGCCTGGGTTAATCAAAGCCTGATAGTCGCGCGGACGCTTATGAGCCCATTCGTCCCAACGGGCCAACGCTTCCTCGCCAGTGAAATGCCCCTTACCGGCACGCTCAAACCAATCGACCAGCATATGCAGGAAGAACTGATGCGAGGTACCGACCTGCCCGTTCAACTCCTCTTGAGTCAGATTAAGCCCAAGCTCCTTGGCAAACGCGGCAGTCTCGCCCAGGTAGTAATACTCGGTATCGACAATGACGCCGTCCATGTCAAAGATAACGGCGTCGAACGGAAATGCGGACACGGCACCCTCCCTAACAAAAGGGCGCCCGCAAGCGGACGCCCGAGCCATGCACTATCGGCGATTCTAACCCAGCAGCTTATCCAGCGCCACCGCAATGCCGTCTTCGTTATTATTGGCGGTCACCATCTGGGCCACAGCCTTGACCTCATCGATGGCGTTGCCCATGGCAACACCGGTTCCGGCCCACTCAATCATAGACTTGTCATTCTGGCCGTCGCCAAACGAGACGACCTCGCTGGCATCGATGCCGAGCTTGGGCAGGGCACCCTCGAGCGCGCGGGCCTTGTCAATACCGGGCGCCGTGTACTCAAAGTACCAGTCGGCCGTAAACATACCCGAAAGCGTCTGGGTAAAGGGCGCGTACATCTCCTCGTAATGCGCCTGCAGGTAGGCCGGATCGCCTGCCGTCAGCAGCTTGTCTACGGGATAAGTGTCCACGACCTCATGCAAGCTCTCGACCTCGCGGATCTTAAGGTCGCAGGCATCGCGCTCGTATTTGACGATATTCTTCTGCGAGCCGTCCGGCAGTGTAATCATGCAGCGATACGAGTCCTCTACATGCAGGTCGCGCCCGAGCGAGATCATGGGGATCACATCATAGTTTTGCAGGTGATCAATCAGACGGTGCAGTTCGTCAGCTGGCATGGCCTGGTCAAAAAGGACCTCATCGGTCTGAGCGTCGACAACATGCGCGCCATTGAAAGCGACTAGCAGACCGTCATGGTTTTGGAGGTCGAGCTCCTGTGCCAGAGCATGTAGCCCCCATGCGGGACGACCCGAAGCCAAGATGAGCTTAATGCCCGACTCCTGCGCCGCGAGCAGCTTCTCGCGCGTACGCGGGCTAATGACCTTTTGGTCGTTGGTGAGCGTACCGTCGATATCCATTGCGATGGCTTTAATTGCCATATGTGCCTCCTTGCATCGTTTTTATCGCGCACTATCTTATCCGAGCCGGGGCACGTTCGCACAGCGCACGTATGACGGTTGCAAAACCACCCCATTTGAAACAAACGCAAAAAAAGTACTTGCAAAGACGCGTTCCGACATATAAGTTGATAAAAGACCGCCGTTGCGGTTTTAAGTAGATCGAGCATATGAAGTTTGAGTTTTAGCGTGTAAGAGAAGGAAGATCGGCAAAGTACAACCCCAAACGCAATGACAACTTAATGAGGTAACTGCCACATGTGAGGCACCCAGGGCATTGCTGTCTCGATTTTGAGCACGATGCCTTCCGCCTTGCATGGGCCGTTCCATCCCGCCCCTGCAGCAACTGCCTCACGGGCTCATTGAAAACCGCATAGCACCCCAACGTCAGCACATCACCCACGGCAAGCACATCACTCACGACAACCAACACATCAACAAACAGCACGAACATCAACCGATTGGAGAAGCTATGACAAACCACCACGCAGAAGACGGCGATAAGAAAAGCATTCTGGATGCCCGCATTGAGCGAGCATATGCAAACGAATATGACGCCGCCTTTGCCGCCGCGACCATCAAGAACTACGCGTCGCTACCGCTCGCGACGATCTTGGCCGACCACCCTCAACTGCTGAAGCGCTGCGCAAAGATCATGGGCGACCCCGACATTCGCAAGCTGACAGACCCCTATGCCCCAAAACGCGACAACGATTCGTGCGTTCTTACCGTAGGCTGCCTAGCCCATATGCTTACGGCGCTCGACACGAAACTCAAGCTCGAATGGGAACCCGACGAGCGTCATGAACTCGAAAGCAAGCGAAACACCCTGCGCACCGCACTGTTCCTTCCGTTGGACGGCCTCAAGCGCTGCAACGTCGAGCTCAATACACAGGCGCGGCAAAAGCCCGGGACCACGGGGCAGAAAACTCCAAGACCCCATGCGACCATCGTCGACCGCAACCGATATAACCGCATGACCGCGCGCTTTTCCGCCGAGGGAGCAGCCATAAGGACGCTGATCGACCTGCTGTGCCTCCTGAGCATCAACGAGCTATTTGAGGGCTATCTCGCCCTTGTTCCCGCGACGGCACCCAAGTCGGTAGCAAAGATCATCGAGACCTGCAGACGCCAGTTTGAGCGCCATCGCAATGGCAGCGAGATGAGCGCCAGCATCGCGCAGTACTACGCGGCTCATTACAAAAATGACGGATGTGCCCCTGTCGAGCATCAGCTGCGGCTCGCCTACACCACGCCCGTCGCAACGCTCCATCGCTTTGGAGCCCTTGGCGCTTGCGAGCCGCACGAACAGGCAGCCTGCCCCACAACCGAGCTCGATCTCAGGCTCGGACGAACCCTGTAGCCCGCCAGCCCCTCCACGGGCAACAATCCTATTCCACAACACAACCAACAGAAAGGAGTCCTCATGGACACCAATCATTCCCCCATCATCAGCCCCCTCACCATGCGTGAATCCGCCCGAGGTATCACGCTCACCAGCATTTACGATGAGATGCTCGCCCGTCGCGAGCTCTCCGTCATGGGAAACATCGAAACCCCGATGGCTCACGACCTATGCCAGCAGATCCGCCTGCTCGATGCCACCGACCCCAGCCGTCCCATCACCATATTTGTCGCCAGCGCCGGCGGAAGCGTGCGATCGGGTCTTGCGATCTATGACGCCATGCGCCTCGCATCGTGCCCCATCCGCACCGTTTGTCTGGAATTCGCCGCGTCCATGGGTGCCGTGATCTTTATGGGCGGCGACGATCGCCGCATGGCGCCCCATGCAGAGCTCATGATTCACGACCCGCTGATCCCCCAGGGGGCAGGCGGCTCGGCACTTGCGCTACAGGAAACCAGCCGGCGTCTCATGCAGACCCGCAAGACCCTCACGCAAATCCTCTCGGACCGCAGCGGCCTCACGCCCAAGCGCATCCAGTCCCTCACTGCAAAAGACACCTACCTTTCGGCCGAGCGCGCCGTCGAGCTCGGCTTTGCCCACGAAATCCTCTCGACCACCAAGGAGGTCGCCCATGTCTAACCTCGCCAGCCGCCTCGCCGCATCTGAGTCCGCATCGTCCACCATCCTCGCCAAGGATCGAACGCTTTCCTGCGACACCCGCCAAACGGGACTCAACAACAACGCACTTGTGATCGGCCCCTCGGGAGCCGGCAAGACCCGAAACGTCCTCAAGCCCAACCTGCTGCAAATGAACGCAAGCTACATCGTGCTCGACACCAAAGGCACGCTCTGTCGCGAAGTGGGACCCGTGCTGGCAGCCCACGGCTACCGCGTGCAATGTCTCAACTTCGCCGACCTCAACACCGTCCCGGCCCTTGCGCCCGGCATCGAGCGCTGCGGCTACAACCCCCTGAGGCACATTCGCCGCAAGGCGGACGGCAGGCCCAACCAGCAGGACATCCTCTCGGTGGCAAAGGCCATCTGCCCCATCGAGGACAACAACCAGCCTTTTTGGGATCATGCGGCGGCAAACCTGCTGTCGTGTCTTATCGCCTACGTCACCGAACAGCTACCCGCCGACGAGCAGACGATCAGCTCGGTCATCAAGCTGATCGAGCACCTGCAGGACGGTGCCACGGGTCGATTGTTTGACGACCTGATCACGATCGACCCCCAAAGCTATGCCCTCTCGCTATGGCGGCGCTACGCCATTACGCAAAATGCCGAGCGCATGCACGCGAGCATCGTCGGCATCCTTGCCGAAAAGGTCATGTGTCTGGGATTCGACGGTGCGGCACAGCTCTATCGTGAGTGCCATCAGGTGGACTTCGCTTCCATGGGACACACCCCCTGCGCCCTATTTGTAACCGTGAGCGATATTGACCGCAATCTCGATCCGCTGACCGGCCTCTTTATTTCGCAGGCGTTTATGGGCCTCATTCGTGAGGCCGATAGGCAGCCCGACGGCAGCCTGCCCGTGCCCGTGCGCTTTATGCTCGATGACTTCGCAAATCTGCAGATCCCCCAGATCGACAACGTGCTCTCGATTATCCGAAGCCGCAACATCTGGGCAACGCTGCTGCTGCAGTCGACCAACCAGCTCGATGCGCTCTATGGCGAGGCACGCGCACGCTCCATCATGGGCAACTGCGACACGCATCTGGTGCTGGCGTTCCAGGATCCCGAGAGTGCCCGGGTATTTTCCGACCGCGCCGACGCGCTGCCCAGCACGCTCATGGCGACGCCGATCGATCGCTCGTGGCTCTTTGTACGCGGTCGCACTCCCGAACAGGTCGAGCGCTTTAGGCTCGAAGACCATCCGCTCTACGGGGAGCTGCCCGAGGCGCATCGAGGCCATGTGGAGACCGAGCTCTAGACGCAGGGCCCTCGCAGCACGCGACGCTCCGGCGAAGATCCTTAAAGGCCGTGCGCCCCGGAGCCACGGCAAAGCAAAGGGGCCCGCATCCGATGGGATACGGGCCTCTGACTATAAGGCGCGATGCGTTAACAGCAGCGACTACTTGCGATGCGCGCGGTAGAACTCGATGAGCGCCTGGGTCGAAGCGTCCTGCTCGGCCTTAGCGGCGTCATCATGGAAGGCCGGGGTAATCTGCTTGGCAAGCTGCTTGCCCAGCTCGACGCCCCACTGGTCGTAGGAGTCGATGCCCCAGACCGTGCCCTCGACAAACGTGATGTGCTCGTACAGGGCGATGAGCTCGCCGAGTGCGAACGGGGTCAGCGTGTCGCCGAAGATCGAGGTCGTCGGACGGTTGCCCTCAAAACAGCGGGCCGGGACGATCTGCTCGGGCGTGCCCTCGGCGCGCACCTCATCGGCCGTCTTACCAAAGGCGAGCGCCTTGGTCTGGGCCAGGAAGTTGCCCAGGAACAGCTCGTGGACATCCTGGCCGCTGTCGGTTGCGGGGTTGGCAGTATTGGCGAAGGCGATGAAATCGGCCGGAACCACCACGGTGCCCTGGTGCAGCAGCTGATAGAAGGCATGCTGGCCGTTGGTGCCGGGCTCACCCCAGAAGATCTCACCGGTATCGGAGGTCACAGCGCTGCCGTCCCAGCGGACGTGCTTGCCGTTGGACTCCATGGTGAGCTGCTGCAGGTAGGCCGGGAAACGGTGCAGGTACTGGCAGTACGGCAGCACGGCGTGGCTCTTGGAACCGAAGAAGTTGACGTACCAGACGTTGAGCAGGCCCATCAGCGCGACGGCGTTGTTCTCGAGCGGGGTGTTGCAGAAGTACTCGTCGATGGCGTGGAAGCCCTCGAGGAACTGCTGGAAGCGCTCGGGGCCGAGCACGACGATCAGCGACAGGCCCACGGCGGAGTCAACGGAATAGCGGCCACCGACCCAGTTCCAGAAACCGAAGGCGTTGGCGGGGTCGATGCCGAAGGCCTCGACCTTCTCGAGTGCGGTGGAGACGGCGACGAAGTGCTTTGCCACGGCCTCGGCGTTCTGCTCATCGGAGCCGTCGATGGCGCCCTGAGCCTTGAGCTGCTCGAGCATCCAGGTCTTGACCTCGCGGGCGTTGGTGAGGGTCTCGAGCGTGGTGAAGGTCTTGGAGACGATGATCACGAGCGTGGTCTCGGGATCCAGGCCCTTGAGCTTCTCGGCCTGGTCGTTGGGGTCGATGTTGGAGATGTAGCGGCAATCGATACCGGCGTCGGCATAGGGACGCAGAGCCTCGTAGGCCATGACCGGGCCCAGATCGGAGCCGCCGATGCCGATGGACACCAGGTGCTCGATCTTCTTGCCGGTAACGCCCTTCCATTCACCGGAGCGCACGCGCTCGGCGAAGGCATACATGCGATCGAGGACCTCGTGCACGTCGGCGACGACGTCCTGGCCGTCGACGATGAGCTGGCCCTTCTCGCTTGCCGGGCGGCGCAGCGCGGTGTGCAGGACGGCGCGGTCCTCGGTGGTGTTGATGTGCTCGCCGGAGAACATGGCGTCGCGGCGCTCCTCGAGCTTCACCTCGCGGGCAAGATCGCACAGCAGCTTGACGGTCTCATCGGTCACCAGGTTCTTCGACAGATCGAAGTGCAGGTCACCGGCGTCAAAGCTCAGCTTGTTCACGCGGTCGGCGTCAGCAGCGAACCAGGCCTTGAGGTCGATACCTTCGGCCTCGAGCTTCTCCTGATGAGCCTCGAGCGCCTTCCAAGCGGCAGTCGACGTAGCATCGATAGGTGCGGCAACAGTTGCCATAGAGTCCTCCTCAGCATACGGGCGCACGCCTCCATGCGCCCGGACATTCAGATGCCACTATTCTAGCGCAGGTCAAGACTATAATCAGCGAGCGTTGCCAATCGGCCCCCAAACGGCAACCGATCAAAAAGGGACAGGCTTCTTTTGGCAGGTCAAACGCTTTACCAACCAATAATAACCCATCCCTTTATGGCAAATATTAGGCCGCGGCGCAGACGCTTCCGAGCAACTCACGCAGAGGAGACCCAATGCCCTCAAGCAGTTCGGGCGCGATAATGGCAAAAACGGGAACCTCGCCGGCTCCCACGACGGCAGGCACCTTGCCCTCCGAGAGAATGCATCCATAAGGAACAAAACCATCTTCGCCGGCATCGAGCGCTGCCATGCGACGCGCGAGCTCGCGCGCAAAGCCGGCAGTATCGGCATCGCCAATCGCCAGGACAAAGTCCACGCCTTCGTCGGTCGCCAGGGCCACGGCTTCGTCGACCAGCTCGTCTCCCCCGTCGCCCTCAAACGAGCCGCAGCGGAAAAGTACGCGCTCGAGTAGGGCTCGATCAAGCGAGCCAAGTGCCGCCGAAACAAGCTCATCGCGCGTATGCCTGTCACCGCCCAGCACGACCAGCGCCTTGGTGCCGCCGTAGTGAGCGACCAATCGTCCACACCAGCGAGCCACGTCTCCATCCGCAACAAGACGCGTCGGCATACCAAACCCATAGTTGACCATCGTTTCCACAACCCTTCCGTGCGCATAGGCGGTATCAATCTTTAGGCTCATGCTACGAAGCGAGGTTTTCCGAGCTGTTTCGCACTCTTTAGAGCTGCGTTAAAACCCGATGCAGTTGCACGACTATACCTGCCAAAACAAACCAGTCCCTTTTTGACAGGTTTTGACGACGTCCGGACGAGCGGGTATTATCGAACAAGTATTCGATAAGAACATGTGTTTGATGGAAGGGCACGGATGGCGCACGAGCAGCACACCTATATCTGCATCGACCTCAAGACGTTTTATGCCAGCGTCGAGTGCGTCGACCGTGGGCTCGATCCGCTCACCACCAACCTGGTCGTTGCCGACGAATCGCGCGGACGCACGACCATCTGTCTCGCTATCACGCAGGCCATGAAGGACTTAGGTATTCACAACCGCTGCCGTCTGTTCGAGATTCCCGACGGCATCGACTACATCAAAGCAGTGCCGCGTATGCAGCACTACATGGAGGTGTCGGCGCAAATCTACGGCATCTATCTGGAATACGTCAGCCCCCAGGACGTGCACGTCTACTCCATCGATGAGTGCTTTATCGACGTGACGCCCTATCTGGACCTCTATCACACCGATGCGGAAGGGTTCGCCTGCACGCTGCGCGACGAGGTCTTGGGGCGCACGGGCATCACGGCAACGGTCGGGATCGGCCCCAACCTATTCCAGGCTAAGGTGGCACTCGACATCACCGCCAAGCACGTGCCCAGTCGTATCGGCAAACTCGACGACGAAACCTTTCGCAAAGAAATCTGGCCCCACCGCCCCATCACCGACATCTGGGGCATCGGCCCCGGTGTGGCAGCCCGTCTCGAAAAGTATGGCGTCTACGACCTGATGGGCGTCGCGGCGCTCGACGAAAACCTGCTTTACGACGAGCTCGGCGTCAATGCCGAATATCTCATCGACCACGCCTTTGGACGCGAACCGACAACCATCGCCGATATCCAAGCCTATCGCCCGCAAGCAACTTCGACCACCACAGGACAGGTGCTCTCGAAGGGTTATGCCTACGAGCAGGCCTACACCGTCTTGCGCGAGATGGTCGACAACGCCGTGTTGGACTTGGTCGATAAGCACGTGGTCTGCGACAGTATCTCGCTCTTTGTGGGCTACGCGAGCGAGCGCGCTGACATACGCAGGCTTGATTCCAGCGGTACTGCACAATATGTGGACGGATGCGGACACCTGCGCTCGAGTACGTCGAGCATCGAACCCACCGCAACCGCCGGCCCCGAGCTCGCGCCCCGTGCTCCCAAGCCCGTCCAGCGCGATGACGAACGGCGCCGCCTGGTGCGCGAAGCGCAGGCAATCGATGGTATCTTTGTGGGAGAGCATGGCGGCAAACCGCGTGGTGGCTATGCCGCGCTCTTTGCGCACTCCAACGCCTCGCGCAAGCTGCCCGAGCGCACCAATTCGTTTAAGAAGATCATGGGCTATTTCGATGACCTTTGGGCGCAAACGGTCGACCCCAAGCGACCGGTCAAGCGTATCAATCTGGGATTTGGCAACCTCATGCCCGAGGAATTTGCCACCATCGATCTGTTCAGCGATGTCGAGGCCGATGAGCGCGAGCGCGACCTGGCGCGCGCCGTCCTGGCTGTGAAAGGCAAGTACGGCAAGAACGCGCTCGTCAAGGGATTAAGCTTTACCGCCGGCGCCACCGCGCGCGAACGCAACGACCAAGTTGGAGGACACCGTGCCTAAGCCCAAACAACAGCCCGTGCGCCCGCCGACCGCCTTCGAGCGCCTGGCGGACCCCGAGGGCAGACGCCGCGTCGCCGACCCCAACCTCACTGCCAACGGTGCCGTGCGCGCCAACCGCGCCGCACAGTTTATGCCCTTTGCCGCCCTCACGGGATACTACGAACTCGTGCGCAAGCAGGAAATCACCGTCGAGCCAAAACGTGAGCTCACGGAAGAAAAAGCCCTCGTACTTTCTAAAAAGCTCGAGGGTCTCAAACGTGGCGACTTGGTTCGTGTCACCTATTACGATACGTACGGCTATCGCTCCCGCACCGGCATTCTCAACGAGGTACTCCCCGCCTTCAAGCTCCTCAAGCTCAAAGACATCGCCATCGACTTCGACGATATCCAAGACATCGAACTGCGCGGACGAGCCTAGCGACGAGAACGCTTGCGCAAGACGAGGGCAATGCCAAGCACTGCGGCAGCTGCAACCAGCAATCCCAAGACCAGCGTGAGGGTCGAGTCGCCAGCGTGAGGCAGCGAGCCATCCTTCGGAGCCTTCTTGGTGGTCGTCGAAACTGTCGTCGTGGTGCTGCTCGACTGGTCGTTGCCGCCCGTCTGGCTGCCACCAGGCTGATCGCCGCCACCCGGCTGCGAAGGATCGGTGGGTTCCGTCGGATCCGGAGTACCGGGATCAATCGGATTCTCCGAATTCTCCTTGCGCTGGATCCAAACCTGGCAGCCATAGAACGGGTTGGCGGTACCAAGGCACAGACCCTGGTTGGTCACCGCAAAGGTGCGCAGACCATGGTTATACGGATCGTTAAAGCCATTGGTCGTCAGCGTCGTAAAGTTCACGCCGTCCTCGGTCACATACATATCAAAGCCACGCTCGGCATCGCGAAGGTAACACATGCACGTAAGCACACTCTGCAACTTCTTGAGGTTCTCCTCGCTCAGCAGCTTATCGAGCGCATCCTGAATATCGCTCGGCAGCTCGGTGCCATAGGCATCCTCGTACTGCTGCTTCAGGCTCTCATAGCTATCGAGCATGTCCTGATACTGATCGGCAAAAGACTTGAAGTACGCAATCTCGCTATCGACCTTCTGGACATAAGCGGCGTCGTCCTCGACTTCTTCGGACATCGTCGCAGCCTGATCGCAAAGGTCGCCCGCGGCCTCATCCAACGCATCGCTCAGATCGCAAAAGCCCTTAGCAACCTCGGTCTTCTCGTCGTCGACCTCGACGGCCTCAGCCTTCTCGCCATCGACCTCGGCGGCCTCAGCCTTCTCGCCATCGACCTCGGCGGCCTCAGCCTTCTCGTCATCGACCTCGGCGGCCTCGTTTGAATCATCGTCCGCAAGCGTGTTCACGGGAACGATGGGGTCGTCAGGCGATTTCTTGTCGAGCAGGTGATTGAGCAGATCCCTAAGGCGCTGAACCTGAGAGGCCCACTCCTCGGGCGTCATATCGATAATGTCGCCATTGGAGAACTGGCCGATCGGCTCAAGCAGGCTCGCGGTATCAAAGGTACCGATATACAGCTTGCCGTCGAACTTCTGCATGCGCCAAATGTACTGGTTCTCGTTTCGGCCAAAGCCCGAAGTCAGGCCGGAAATACCGCCATCGGGGAACATGTCGGTGCGATCGCCAACGACGAGCTCCATGTTCTCGTCCTTGTCCATGCGATAGATGTTGACCGACTGCTCAAGATTGGCATTCACAAACGAGCAGTCAACGCCGCCCATGCTGCTCTTGCCGCCCTCTTCGGTGTTTGATTTGTTGAACAGGATGCGCTCGAGAGCAATCTCCTCGTCGTTGTATTCACCGATATAGAGGTAGTCGTTGTAGACGATGAGGTTGGCAGCGCCAGAACGGGTACGGGCAGGATCGATGCCAAAGCAGTACCTTGCACCGTCCGCCTCCTGGTCGCCGACAATCGGAGTCCACGTATAGCTGCCGTCAGCGTTCTTGTCGCCACGGACCATGGCAAACGACTGCATGGAATTATCATCGGGAGCGTTCTCGGGCGTACCGGTGCAGATGGTCGCATAGAGATGGCCATTGTACGAGACCATATCCCAAATGGCACCGCCGTAGATGCTGTCCTGATAGCGAATCGCCGGATAGCCAAACAGCGTGCCCGAGTTGGCAATCTCGGTGAAGCTGTCCTGGCCCTTCGACGGGTCAGACGACGTCAGAATTGTCGACACAAAGTTACCGGCCGCGTCTTTACCCACATTACTGATGACGAGTTGGCCATCATGGACACACATGCCGCGGATACCAGTAGAAATGCCCTGCTTATAGGCAGCACCGTAATCCTGCATGCTCGAAAGCCCCTGATAGACAACTTTGTACTCATCCGTCTTGGGATCGATCTCATATACAGCAGGCAGGCCGCTTTTGCCGCCATTGGTCCTGACGCTGCCGCAGAAATAGAGCTTGCCCTTATAGCTCACGGCATTGCGGAACAAAGGGCCAACGCCGTTGAGCGATTCAGAGAGCAGCAGCTTGGTCTCACCGGTCTTGGTATTGATCTTGACCAAGATGCCGCCGCTGTCCTTGTCGGCCGTGCCGTCCTCCTTCTGCTGTCCATAGAAGAACGTGCCGTTAAACATGGCCTCCAGCGTCAGGCGCATGGTCTCGGCATCAAAGGAATCGCCCAGCGTGCCGTTCATGAGCGTAAGCGTGTTGCCCATCGCCGCATAGCAGGTGCCCACATAAAGCCAGTCACCATAGCTCGCAGCCGCCCAAGTGTAGCTCTGGCCTCGATCGCCTTCGTTGTTGGCCGTGTTACCATCGGCGCCCGGAACGGCAACGGCACCGTCACCCTGGTAGTCGACGATGCCATCCGGCTGCGACGTTCCTACCGTAGGATGCGAGAGCTTCTCAAAGGAATACCCA
Source organism: uncultured Collinsella sp. (assembly GCA_900547655.1). Taxonomy (GTDB): domain Bacteria; phylum Actinomycetota; class Coriobacteriia; order Coriobacteriales; family Coriobacteriaceae; genus Collinsella. The sequence continues at coordinate 26,321 of URHQ01000008.1, read as the reverse complement.
TTTCCCGCATTGTAGGTAACGGTACCCGATGCGTCTTCGGCGTGCGCCGGCAGCGGCGATACCAAGATAGCGGCAAGCGCTGCCACCAAGCCAAGTGTTCCCACTCGTCTCATAAGGTTATAGCCTCCCCTGTCCTAAAGCCCAGTTTTAGCATTCTTCATTTCTGTCCACGGTTAATTGCAATCTGAGCACAGCAATAATTAGCGTATAAATATACACCTGTAACTTTTTGGACGGGTTAATAGATGCTCGATTGGTAGCGAATTCCGCGCAAACCGTCACCAAACTCCACTTTTGCCGCATCTAAAGGTTATTTTTGCGCAAATTTTTGGATGCCGATAGTCACAATGGGCAGGAGGCTGGTACCCACCGGAGAGGGCAACGCCTACATTTTCATAACGTAATAGCCCGCACCCCTCACCGCCGTCTCGAGTGTGTCGCGATCAACCGGGCGCTTCGAGCGTACGCGCGCCGTGTGGTCCGCATACGTTACCGTTGCCCACACGCCATCAAGCGTATTGAGGGCATTCGTCACATTCTGAGCGCAGCCGTCGCAGCTCATGCCGCCGATAAGCAGCTCCTCACGATAGGGGTAGCGGGACTCGTCGGTGTCTGCCACCACAACCCTCTTGGCTTTCTTGCCGCTCGCGCCATCACTGCAGCAACTCTTTCCATGCGTCGACGCCGCAATGCGACGCAGCCCAAAGAACATACCAACGACAATCACGGCAAGCACGATGGCATTCGCGGGGTTAAGCAAATCATCCATGCGTTCCCCTTCCTCCAAATACTTATACCTATACCCCCATGGGGTGTTCCCATCTTACTCCAAACTCGTGTCGGTTCAGTCAATTAGTTTCCCGCTTCAAACTTTTTTGTTGACCAAGGCTTACTTTCGTGTATAAGTTTTCCTAGGCTAACAGGTGAGGGCTCGAAAGGGGCAACGTGACTCGAACCATTGACATCCCAACATACCAAACGGCTGTCGTACGCAACTGCTCCCCTACGCTCGCAGGCATCAAGCCGGCTTCGCTCTTTACCTATCCCGGCGTTTACGCCAACCAAAACGGAAAACCCGGCGTCGCTCAAATCGAAGAGCGACGCTCTCGCCTGCTCGCCGTCATAGCCCAATGCAACCGCGAGCTCCAGCCGCTCGGGATCCACATGAGCGTTTTGGTCTGGCGCCCCTGCGGAGCGCTCATCTATGTGTACCGCCCTGCGGACCTCATGCGATATCTCTCCGACCCCCGCGCCGCGACGGCGCTTGTCGCCGAAGGCTACGATGTCCACAACCTGTCCGCATCCCTGGTGCATCTCGCCGCGCGCATCACGCTGGCAAGCAGCAATGCCGCAGAAAGCGCCTATGACGGCAGTGTCTGCGCACTCGCGCGAAATAGGCACTGCGATACGGGGTGCATGTGCGAGTTCCCCCACGAAATTGGCTATTTTTTGGGCTATCCCTACGAAGATGTCCATCAGTTTATCGTCCAGCACGGCGAAAACTATAAGGTCTTTGGCGCCTGGAAGGTATACACGAACGTCGAACAGGCGCTCACGACCTTCGACTCCTATCGCGCATGCACGCAATACCTTACCTATATCTATCAACAGGGCTGCACCCTGGATCAACTTGTCCAGGCAACCCGATAGAACATACAAACCGCGGCCGCACGCCGCACAACCGAAAGGAAAACATATGAGCAAGATCGCCGTCGTCTACTGGAGCGGTACAGGTAACACCGAGGCCATGGCAAACCTCGTTGCCGAAGGTGCAACCGATGCTGGCGTCGAGGCAGAGGTCATCTCCTGCGCCGATTTCTCCGCAGACAAGGCCGCCGGCTATGACGCCATTGCCTTCGGCTGCCCCGCCATGGGTTCCGAGGAGCTTGAGTATGACGAGTTCCAGCCTATGTGGGACGAGGTCAAGGAGACCCTCGGCGACAAGAAGGTCGTCCTCTTTGGCTCCTATTCGTGGGCAGAGGGCGAGTGGATGGACAACTGGAAGGCCGATGCCGACGAGGCGGGCGTCAACGTCGTCGATTCCGTCATTTGCTACGATGCGCCCGACGATGAGGGCGAGGCGGCCTGCAAGGCCCTGGGAGCGGAGCTGGCCTAACGAAGCCGTCAGAAAGTCGCAAGGCAACTGACAGCCGAGTACCGCACAACAACAGTCGCTCATACCCAAACAAAAACGGGGACCGGATACTATCCGGTCCCCATTTGTTATATCGACAACTTCGACGCGCCGCTACGAGATATTGCCCAAGAACGCCTTGGTGCGTTCGCTCTTGGGGTGGTCGAAGACCTCGCTCGGCGTACCCTCTTCCACAATGACGCCGCCGTCCATAAAGACGACGCGGTCGGCGACATCGCGGGCAAAGCCCATCTCGTGCGTTACCACGATCATGGTCATACCGTCACGTGCTAGGTCGCGCATGACGCCCAATACATCGCGGACGAGCTCGGGGTCGAGCGCCGACGTGGCCTCGTCAAAGAGCATCACGTGCGGGTTCATCGACAGGGCGCGGGCGATGGCGACGCGCTGCTGCTGGCCGCCCGAAAGCTGACTCGGCATAAAATCAATGCGCTCGGCCAGGCCGACCTTGGTCAGCTCCTCGATGGCGATCTTCTCGGCCTCTTCCTTACTGCGCTTGAGCACCTTTTGCTGCGCAAGCATGACGTTCTTTTTGACCGACAGGTGCGGGAACAGGTTGAACTGCTGAAACACCATGCCCAAGTGCGTACGTACCTTATTGAGGTCGACGCCCTTGGCACACACATCCACGCCCTCAACGACAATCGAGCCGCTCGTGGGATGCTCCAGGCGATTGATGCAGCGAAGCATCGTCGACTTGCCCGAGCCCGAGGGGCCCAGGACCACAACGACCTCACCCTTGTGCACGTCCAGATCGATATCACGCAGAACCACGTTATCGCCAAAAGCCTTTTGGAGGTTCTTGATGCTGACAACGACCTCGTTGGAATTCGTTTCACTCATGACAGGACCTCCTTACAGACCGGCGATATGATCGGCGGGCGTCGCGACAACCTGTCCGGCGCTCTTGGTGGGACGCTTCTTTTTGGTTTCGGCCGTCCCCAGAAGTCTCGCCTCGAGACCGCTCACCAAGCGCGCAAGCGGCAGGGTAATGACCAGATAGAACAGAGCGGCAACCACATACGGCGTGATGGAGCCCGTCGTGGCCACGATGGTGCGGGCGTTCATGACGATCTCGACCACACCCACGGCGGCAAGCAGCGACGTATCCTTGTAAAGCAAGATAAACTCGCTGGTCAGCGTAGGCAAAACATTGCGGAACGTCTGCGGAATCATAACGTAGAGCAGCGTCTGGAAGGCATTCATGCCCAGAGAGCGAGCAGCCTCGTTTTGGCCCTTGGGGATCGATTGAATACCGGCACGGAAGATCTCGCACAGGTACGCAGACGAGTTCATGGCCATGACGATGACGCCCAAGACATAGTCGTCCACCTTGACGCCGGCCAACGGCAGACCGAAGAACGCGATATAGATCTGCAGGAACGCCGGCGTACCGCGAATGATATTCACATAGATGCCGGCAAGACAGCGCAGGATGCGCGACTTGGAGATGCGCATGAGCGACAAGGCAAAGCCAAAGGGGATTGCCAGCGGAAACGCCACGAGCACGATCGAGAGCGACATGAGGAAGCCCTTAAAGACGATCGGCAGGCTTTGGACCAAAATGACCGGGTTTAAGAACAGGCGCAGAAACATATTGGAGTTCCAGGCCTCGACCCACGGCTGTTCCTTAAGGTCGGCCAGGAAGTTATCGAATGCCGTCACGCCCTTAATCTCGACGGGAGGAATCTTGGAAATCTTCTTGGTCGAACCGTCGGCGAGCGTATAGGTGCCGCTAAAGGCCTCATCGCCGCCCTCGACGGGAAACGTCACACCGTAAACCTCGACACGGAAAAAACCGCCGGCAGGCGCCGTCTCGCCAAAGTCAATCTTGAGCGTCTGGCCGTCAGCCTTGCACGTGGGCTTCATGGGCGTACGATCCATGAGGTCCTCGCCCGAGAGCATCGTCAATCGCGTGTCATCGGTACCAAACGTCGTGCCGTCGACAAACGTCAAAGAAAGACCGCTCAGCTCCTCGTCGGCATCGGCCTGAACTTCCCAAGTGATGCGCGTCTCGGTGCCACCGACCACGTCGCTACCCGAACCGGTGTTGGGTCGGGCGGTGATCTTTGCGGTCTCAAGCGCCTGGGCAGTCGAGGGCACGCAGGCCCCCGCGCATACCAAGGCGAGCGCCACAGCCAGGGCGCAGGCCAGCTTTTGGAGCATCGAGGGCAGTGGATAGCTCTGGCCCGTAGCTCCTTGGTTCAATCGAGACAAGGTGGCTCCTAACGTTTAAGTTGCCGACATAACGGGGCGGGATGACGCCCATTCAAGAAGCGCAAAGGCCCTCTCCGCCAAAACGGAAAGGGCCCGCGCGCAATCAAGTAGCTATTTTACTTGATGTTGTACTTAGCCATGAGGGCGTCAACGGTACCGTCATCAGTCAGGTCCTTGATGGCCTGGTTGATGTCGTCCTTGAGCTTGGTGTTGCCCTGGTTGATGGCGATGGCGTACTCCTCGCCGGTGCTGATCTGCTTGATGGTCTGGCAGGTGTTGAACTGCTCGGCGGTCAGCTGGCTGGCAACGGAGCGGTTGGTGACTACGGCGTCGCCCTTATCGGACTGCAGGGCGCTGAAGCACTCGGTAGCGTCCTTGTAGGGGACGATCTTGGCCTTGGGGAAGTTCTCCTGGGCAAAGGCCTCGGCGGTCGAGCCAGACTGGACGATGATGGTAGCGTCAGCGTTGTTGAGCTTCTCGCTGTAGTTGTCGGCCGTGATGTCGGTGTTATCGACCTTGGTCACGATAGCCTGATCGTCCATGTAATAGGAATCAGAGAAAGTGACTTCCTTCTCACGCTCGGGCGTGTCGGTGATAGCCGCGATGGAAACGTCATACTTGGCGCCCGAAGCGACGCCCGGAACCAGCGTGTCAAAGTCATTGTTGACATACTCGACATCCAGGCCCAGCTTGTCGCCGATAGCCTTGATGAGCTCAAGGTCAAAGCCCTGATAATCGCCGTTGTCATCCTTGTACTCAAACGGAGCGTACTCGGCAGAGGTGCCGACGGTCAGTGTACCGTCCTTGACGAGCGCGTACTCCTTGGAGCCGTCGACCTTCTCGACCTTAGCGTCGTCAGAGCTGCTGGAACCGGCATCAGAACCAGAGGTGGCGTTGGACGAGCCGCAGCCCGTCAGTGCGAGGGCGAGCGCCATGGCGCCTGTGGCGGCAAATGCGCCAAGCTTCTTAAGCTTCATAATCAGTCTCCTTCCGGTGACCTCGTTTGATTCAGAGGTCTGCAAAAACTGTTGGCTATTATGCACCCGGAATTACGAATCTGCAATGAGAAAACTGATTGAAACAAACCCATAACGTGAATGGAACACTCCACTTTGTAACAGTTATTACTGCTGCAATGACCTTAATAGTCTAATTTCAGCTGCATAACCTGCAAGTTCGTTCGGAGTCTCCAAAATAAACGGCAGCGAACGCAAACGGCCATTCGATACAATATTCTGCATAACCTGCATACCGCCACCAAATTCCTCGCTGCCAAGGTATCCTTTGCCGATGCACTCGTGACGATCTTTATGGGCGCCACAAGGGTTCTTCGAATCGTTGATGTGTACGGCATGCAAGCGATCGATACCCACCACGCGGTCGAACTCGTCGAGTACGTCGTCCAGATCATGGATGATGTCGTAGCCGGCATCGCTCACATGGCAGGTGTCCAAACAAACGCCCAGCTTATCGGACAGCTCTGGGCACTTGGCGGCAACGCCCTCGATAATGCACGCCAGTTCTTCAAAGCTACGGCCCACCTCGGTGCCCTTGCCGGCCATGGTCTCGAGCAATACCGTCGTCTGCTGCCCCTCAAACATCACCTGGCACAGCGTGTCGACAATCATCTGAATGCCGACGTCGGAGCCCTGTCCCACATGCGCACCGGGATGGAAGTTGTAGTAGTTGCCGGGCAGTGTTTCCAGACGCTGCAAGTCCTCGGCCAATGCCTCCAAGGCAAACTCGCGCGCCCGCTCCTTAGCGGAGCAGGGGTTATAGGTATACGGGGCATGCGCCACCAGCGGTCCAAAGTCGTTTTGCGCCATAAGCTCGCGCAGAGCCGCCACGTCATCCATGTCAAGGTCTTTTGCCTTGCCACCGCGCGGGTTGCGCGTAAAGAATGCAAAGGTATTGGCGCCAATGGACAACGCCGTCTCCCCCATTGCCCGATAGCCCTTCGTCGTCGAAAGATGACACCCGATCGTCAGCATCTCCAACTCCCTCTTCATCAGTTGCGGAAAAATACGGTCTATTGGTGCCATATTTTGGCGCAAACAGACCGTATTCCACCGCAAGTTATAAAAGGGGCATCAGAGATGTGGGCCGCCAGGCACCACGGGCGCCGGCGTCATGATCCCCTACGCGTCAGCGCCAAGTCCTAGAGGGCTAGACGGATTGCATCGATGATGTGCGCACAGCGCTGCGTGGCGGCAAGGGGCATGACGGGACTCTCGAGTTTCCCCGCCCGGATGAGCTGGGTCGCATGCTGGATTTCGCCGTAGAAATCATCGATCTCAAACGGGGCATTTATTTCGAGCGTTCGACCGTCGGAATACTTCACATGAGCGAGCTCGGGACGATGGAGCCGCTCGATTTCCAACGAGCCCCGCTCACAGGCAATCGTTAAGCGGCTTTCATATGTTGCTTTGCCGTCGCACACCATATGAATGGGCATACCGCCGACGCTCATATGGATCTCGTCGGCCCAATCGACGCGACCGCCCGATACGTCACGCCAGCGAACTTCACGGGACGAAACCTCGCAAGTGCCCGCGAGCAAATCCTCAAACCAACCGACCGCATAGCAGCCCATGTCATATAGACAGCCGCCCTGCAACGGATCAAGCAGATAGCCCGAAGGAGGCTCGCCGTAATCGAGCTTTTGCACGCTTTCAATCGAGACAATACGGCCAAGCTCACCCGACGCAAGCAAGTCCTTCACGCGAGTGCGCATCGGGCAAAACCGATTCTTCATCGCCTCCATAAACAGCACGCCGCGCTCACGAGAGGTGGAGGCAATCGAGAGAGCCTCTTCCTCACTCAAAACGGCCGGCTTTTCGCACAGCACGGCCTTTCCCGCGCGCAGTGCCCGACAGACCCAATGCGCATGCATGCCATGTGGAAGAGCCAAGTAGATTGCGTCGACATCGGGGTCGGCAATCAGCGCATCATAAGCCACATCGCCGCTATCGTCAGCCGTGGCATAACTGTGCGCGGCATCAATCGAAAACGCCCTGCAAAACTCCTCAACATGCGAAGGAGTGCGGCCGGCGGCAGCCACAAGCCGTGCCCCGTCCACCTCCTTGAGCGACGATGCAAATCGATGCGAAATGTGTCCAGCGCCCAAAACGCCCCAACAAACCTCACGCAAATCATCACATGAATCCCGATGACCCACGACAGCCCCCCCTCAGTTGCGGTGAAATAGTTCCTGTTTGGCCCCTATTCTGCCGCAAACAGGAACTATTCCACCGCAAGTTATAAAAGGGTCATGAGGAGCGCGTTTTGCCGAAGGCCTTAAGCACCGCCGTCACGGGACCAGGCTGGAAACGTCGGCGCACATCGTCGAGACGCTCGGGAATATCGATGTGCTGTGGGCAGTGGCGCGCGCATTTGCCGCACTTGACGCAATTGCTCACGAGCTTGGGCTCGCTCGTGCGCACCGCACTCGCCGTAAAGTATTGCGACAGCCCCGTAAACCAGCTGTGCGCATAGCTCGCGTTGTAGGCGGCAAAGCAGCCGGGAATGTTGATACCCTTGGGGCATGGCATGCAGTAGCCGCATCCCGTGCAGGGCACACGGTTCGATTTCTCAAACTCCATCAACACGCGCGCAATCGTGTCGAGCTGGTTGGCAGTCATCGAATTCGGCAACGCGAGGTCTGCCAGTGACGAATTCTCGTCCACCTGCGCGGTATCGGTCATACCCGAAAGCAGCATCGTCACCTGAGGATGATTCCACACCCACGAAAGACCCCAGGCGGCAGGAGTGCGCAAATGCGGGTCACGGGCACTATCGAGCACAGCGCGGGCCCGTGGCGGCAGCTTGCCCGCTAAACGCCCGCCCAGCAGCGGCTCCATCACAAACACCGCGAGACCTCGCTCGGCGGCGGCCATGAGCCCCGCCGTTCCCGCCTGATATCGCTCTCCAGCGTAGTTGTACTGGATCTGGCAAAAGTCCCACTCATACGCATCGAGCATCGTAAGGAAGTCCGCCGCGCTGCCGTGGTACGAAAAACCAATCTGACGAATACGCCCTGCAGCCTTTTGCTGCGCGATCCAGTCCTCGATGCCCAGCGCCACCACGCGCTCCCACTGCGCAGGCGAGGTGATGTTGTGCATAAGGTAATAGTCGATATGGTCGGTCTGCAGGCGGCGCAGCTGCTCGTCGAAAAACCGATCGAAATCCTCCGCGCATTTGCACGAAGCATGCGGCAGCTTGGTTGCGAGCAAAACCTGGTCGCGCAAGCCCAGGCGTTCAAGCGAAGCGCCCACGCAAGCCTCGTTGCCGGGATAGAGATAGGCCGTGTCCAGATAATTAATCCCCTGCTCCACCGCACGAGAAATGATGGCATCGGCTGTCTTCGCATCCGGACGTCCCGGCGCACCGGGAAACCTCATGCAGCCCAGACCCAGAGCGGATATTCGGTTACCACTTTTGGGGTCAACGCGGTATTGCACGGCCCCTCCCTTCGCCATCAGCGCCCCGACAAGGCGAAACACAATGGTCACGCAGCCGAAACATCGTGGAATCGCAATCGAGAACGTATCGTAACGCAGCAGAAATCGAGCTGTCACGGCACCGCTTTAACATCAGCAAAAAGCCCGATGAAAGGAGCCGGGCATGACCACGCGCGTGTCTTTGCGGCCTGCCCCGCAGCGTAGCGTCCAGGTAAACGTTTCTTTTTTATAACAGCCGCCCCGCGCACCCACCAATCACCCTGGCAGCATACAATCCATCAGGCGCCCCTTACGCGGGCGCCTTTTACATGGGGAGATGATTCACATGCAGATCAACAAGGTCGCCTTTATCGGCAAGGGCGGCGTCGGCCTGCTCTACGGCAGCATGATCGCCCGGGCGCTCGGCAACGACGCCGTCGAATACGTCATGGATGATGCCCGTTTTGAGCGTCATGCGAACGACGCGCTCACCGTCAACGGCAAGCCCTGCGATCTCACGTCCGTCCGTGCCAGCGAGGCGACGCCCGCCGATCTGGTCATCCTGACAGTCAAGACCACCGGTCTCGACCAAGCACTCAAGACTATGGAGCGCGTCGTGGGACCCAACACGCTCATCGCCTCGCTGTGCAACGGCATTACGAGCGAGCAAAAGATTGCCGAACGCTTTGGCTGGGAGCATACCGTTCTTGGTATCTGCCAGGGCATGGACGCCGTGTTTCTCAACGGCGCGCTCACCTTTACCAATGCGGGCGAAATCCGCTTTGGCGCGGCGGCCGGCACGAACCCCGCAACCATCACCGCGATCGACGAGCTCTATACGCGCTGCGGCATCGCCCATACCGTCGAGGACGACATCGCCCACCGCATGTGGGCCAAACTCATGCTCAACGACGGCATCAACCAGACCTGCATGGCCTACGGCGGGACCTACGGAAGCGCCACGGAGCCGGGCTCCGAGCAGCGTCGCTGTTTTGTTTCCGCCATGCGCGAAACGCTTGCGGTCGCCAACGCCGAGGGCGTTGAACTGACCGAGGCAGACCTGACGCAAATGGTGCACCTCATCGAGGGAATCGACCCCGCCGGTATGCCCTCGATGGCTCAAGACCGCATCGCAAGGCGCAAAACCGAGGTTGATGAGTTCGCGGGCACCATCTGCCGTCTCGCAGCCAAACACGATATCCAGGCACCGCAAAACGAGTGGCTCTATCGGCGCATCCACGATATCGAGAAAAGCTGGTAGCGCCAACGCGCCGCATTCAACAGCCTTAACAGCAAAACCGCCGCAAGGGAACCTTTCCCCTGCGGCGGCCTTCATCTTCGTCTATGACCGGCGGCCGATCTCACAACAGTTAACGTTGCGACCCCGGCACCTCGTCCTCATCGTCGCGGCAAAGAACCACGCCCGCGCTTCCCAGCAGTGCGGCCGCGATCAGCGCGCCGACCACGACAGGAGCAGTCCCGCATGTCCCCTGCATGCCCGCGACGAGCGCGACCGTGGGACCAAGGCAGCCGAGCATCAACGCGACGGCGGCAACGGCAATATCTCGAGCATTCACAAGACCACTTCTTCCAAGAGAAAGACCTTATTTCTCATGAACTAGTGTGCCCCGCATCCATACGCCCAGCGTACCGCCACGGTAAGGGCTCTGTTAACTCAAACGCGCATAAAGAACGGGCGGCTTTACGTTGCCTAAAAGCTCAGTAAAGACGTCCGCCCATCATGTGCCTATTTTGCTTATGGCAGATTACCAACCGGTGTAGTAGTCGGTGGTTCCGGCAGCGCAGCCGGAGTCATAGACCTTGCAATCACCCTTGGAGCCCGTAAAGGTCGAGCCCTGGGCCATATCGCCCGCGGCAACAACGTAATAGCCGTCGGAATCGCGCCAAAAGCCCTCAGAATCCTGAGTCCATTCGCCCGTGCGATAGTGATAAAGCACATTGCTGCTGTAATAGGTCTCGCGGCGCCCGTTGTAGTTATTGACACCCGCAGAGCGCGTCAGGCCCGATCCGTTCGCGCAGGACGCGGCAGACGCGTAGGACGAAGTGTAACCGGCGTTGTAGTACGAAGCCTGGGCGGCCTCGGCAGCCTCCGCCTCGGCGGCAGCAGCCTCGAGCGCTTCGCGCTTGGCATCCTCAAGCGCAGTGCGCAGCTCATCGAGCTCGGTCGACTTCGCGTCGACCTCCCCCATCGTCAACAGGCTGCCCGCGCCATCGATACAGCCCTGCAGCACAGCGCGCTCGTCATCGGTGGCATAGTCACCGTACATGTTCATGATGATCTGAGCGCGCATCTCCAGGGAATCGCGCTTGGCCTCCATCGAGGCGTTCCACTCCTGCATGGAACCATAACCATCGCCGCGATAGTCAACGGGCTGCACCAGCGTCGTCTCGGACGGCGTAGATCCAACCGTATCGGACAGTGTTGCGGCGTGGGCATCAGTTGCACCGGCGCCCGCCAAAAGTGCCACGGTCAGAGCGGCGGAAAGGGCGGCGGCTTTCGGTTTTCGTGAATCGATCCTCATGTAGCTGGAAACCTCCGTAGTGCGTTTTTGCTGCGTTTGAGCTGCGTGTGATTCGATCGCGCTGCATAGTACCCCGAGCAAATCGCGACCTGCGGTTTTACTTAAAAGGCGCACGTCAATTGCGTAAAACTCACATCCTCTCAACAGGAGTTTTCCACAACTCGAATGCATAAAGCGTGTCAAAAACCCTGTTTTTGCGCCCTCTCTATGCAAAAAAGGCGCCTGTGCAACCATTGTTTGCACAGGCGCCTTGAGCAGGCATTTTATACAGTTATACCTATCGAGTCGCAAGGGGTCCTTGCACAAGTCGCCTTACTCGTCCAGTGCGGCGAAGGCCTGCTTCAGATCCCAAATGATATCCTCGGCATTCTCGGTACCGATGGAAAGACGGATCGTGGAGGACGTGATGTTCTGCTCGGCGAGCTCCTCGGCAGAGAGCTGGGAGTGCGTGGTGGTAGCCGGGTGCACGACGAGCGACTTGACGTCGGCCACGTTGGCAAGCAGCGAGAAGACCTGCAGGTGGTCGATGAACTTCCAAGCAGCCTCCTGACCACCCTTGATCTCGAAGGTGAAGATCGAGGCGCCGCCACGGGGGAAGTACTTCTGGTACAGCTCATGGTCGGGGTGCTCAGGCAGGCTCGGGTGATTCACCTTGGCAACATGGCTGTCACCAACCAGGAACTCAACGACCTTCTTGGTGTTCTCGACATGACGATCAACGCGCAGCGACAGAGTCTCGGTGCCCTGGAGCAGGACCCAGGCGTTGAACGGGCTGATGCAGGCGCCCTCGTCACGTAGCAGGATAGCGCGGACATAGGTTGCGAAGGCGGCGGGACCGGCAGCCTCGGCAAACGAAACGCCGTGGTAGGAGGGATTGGGCTCAGCGATCTGGGCGTACTTTCCGCTCGCCTTCCAATCGAAGTTACCGCCGTCGACGATCACACCGCCCAGCGAAGTGCCGTGCCCGCCGATGAATTTGGTTGCGGAGTGGACGACGATGTTGGCACCATGCTCCAGCGGACGGAACAGATACGGGGTGCCGAAGGTGTTGTCGACGACAACCGGCAGACCGTGCTTCTTGGCGATCTCGGAAATGGCGTCGATGTTGGGGATGTCGGAGTTGGGGTTGCCGAGCGTCTCGAGGTAGATGACCGTGGTGTTGTCCTTGATGGCGCCCTCGACCTCGTCCAGGTTGTGGGCATCGACGAAGGTGGTCTCGACGCCAAACTGGGAGAGCGTGTGCTCCAGCAGGTTGTAGGAACCGCCGTAGATGGTCTTCTGGGCCACCACATGGCCGCCGGCCTGAGCGAGCGCCTGCAGGGTATAGGTGATGGCGGCGGCACCAGAGGCGACGGCGAGGCCAGCAACGCCACCCTCGAGTGCGGCGATACGGTCCTCGAAGACGCCCTGGGTGGAGTTGGTCAGACGGCCGTAGATGTTACCGGCGTCGGCAAGACCAAAGCGGTCGGCGGCGTGCTGGGAGTTGCGGAACACATAGCTCGTGGTCTGGTAGATAGGCACGGCGCGGGAGTCGGATGCGGGATCGGCGCTCTCCTGGCCAACGTGAAGCTGCAGGGTATCGAAACCAAAGGTGTGCTCGGGGTTGTTGATGAACTGGCTCATGATGATCTCCTTGATCGAACAATAGTTAATTAATTAGAGAGAAGTAAGTCGCTGTCTCCTGATCACGCCGACGGGCGCAAACAGGAGCCCGGCATTCGTCTTGGTAAGCAATTCATATGCGGGCCTCCTTTCGCATCCCGGTTCCGTGGTTGGCTTAATTACCTACCGCCTTTGTGTGTTTTGAATAGTACGAGCATTGTTTCCCTCGGTCAATCACTTAAAAGCGCTAACCTGTTATCGGTTATATAGATAACACTCGAAAGGATGGCGCCGATGACCCTCCAGCAGCTTCGTTTCCTGATCGCCGTAGCAGAGTCCGGCTCAATCAATGCCGCAGCTCAGCGCCTCTATACCGCTCAGTCCAACATCTCAAACGCCGTCAAAAGCCTGGAACAGGAGCTCCACCTGGAGATCTTTACGCGCTCCAGCCGCGGCGTCACGCTCACCAACGACGGCACCGAGCTTTTGGGCTATGCGCGCCAGGTCGTAGAGCAGGCCGACATGCTCGAGGCGCGCTACGAGGACGGCGGCACCCCGCAAGCCCGCCTCGCCGTTTCCGCCCAGCACTACGCCTTTTCGGTCGAGGCCTTTGTCAACGTGGTCGAGCGCTGCCGCGACAGCAAGTTCGAGTTCATCATGCGCGAGACCACCACATCGCAGATCATCGATGACGTCCGCGCATTTCGCAGCGATATCGGCATTCTGTATCTGGATGACTTTAACGCCCACGTTCTGCAGAAGGCCTTCGCCGATGCCCGCGCAAGCTTCCATCCCCTCTTCGACGCGGCGGTCCACGTCTTCGTTAGCGAGCGCCACCCGCTCGCACGCCGTCCCCAGCTGTCCCTTGCCGACCTTACACCCTATACGCGCTACAGCTTTGAGCAAGGCACCTCGAACTCCTTCTATTACGCCGAGGAACCTTTTAGCTATATCCCTTGCGACCGCAACATACGAATCTCGGACCGCGGCACGCTCACCAACCTGCTGATCACCTCGAACGGCTACACGCTCTCCACCGGCGTGCTCTCAAACGAAATGCAATGGGGCATGGCATCGATTCCGCTGGCAGATGCCCCGACGATGCACGTAGGCTATATCATGCACGATGAACGCAAGCCCTCTCCCCTGTTGCAACAATACCTCGACGAGCTCGACCGCATCATCCAAGAAAACCAGCCATCAGAGGACGGGGTAGATATGGTAGATTGCTAGCCCTCGGCGAACGCGGCGCTACAATGGTCACTCACACGAAACGTACCCAACGAAAGGAACCATGTGAAGGTCATCATCTACACCGACGGCTCGGCCCGATCAAATCCGGGACGCGGCGGCTACGGCGCCGTACTCAAATACACCAACCCCGCCGGCAAGACCTTCACCTCCGAGCTTTCACGCGGCTACGCCAAGACCACCAACAACCGCATGGAACTCATGGCGGTCATCGTGGCGCTCGAGGCGCTCAACCGCCCCTGCGAGGTCGAGGTCCATTCCGATTCGCAGTACGTCGTCAACGCCTTTAACAAGCACTGGATCGACGGCTGGAAAAAGCGCGGATGGAAAACCGCCAACAAGCAGCCCGTTAAGAACCGCGACCTGTGGGAGCGCCTGCTTGCCGCAAGGAGCAAGCATAAGGTGGAGTTCATCTGGGTTAAGGGCCACGCCGGCCACGAGCTCAACGAGCGCTGCGATGAGCTCGCCACCACGGCGGCCGACGGCAGTAACCTCGATATCGACACCGGCTTTAACGAGAGCGACCTGTAACGGCGTTTTCGCACGCTTTTGTGTCCTCCCGCGCTACACTCGTCCTGTAGGCCAAACAACGCAAGGGGGACACATGCTGCGTATCGCAACCATCGGCACGTCCATGATCACCGACGACTTTATTCAGGTCGTCAATGCCAACGACCAGGCCGTATTCGTAGGCACGCTCTCGCGCAATGCCGAGCGCGGCGCCGCCTTTACTGCCGAACACGGCGGCGAGCGTAACTTCACCGCACTTGACGAGCTTGCGGCAGCCGCCGACGTCGACGCCGTCTATATCGGCAGTCCTAACGCACTTCACTACGAGCAGGCCCTTGCCTGCATCGCCGGTGGCAAGCACGTCATCGTCGAGAAACCCTTCTGCGCCACCGAAGCGCAGGCGCTGGAAGTCTTCCGCGCTGCCGAGGCAGCAGGTGTCGTGGCCCTCGAGGCCATGCGTCCCCTCCACGATCCCGCCTTCCACGCCATCGAGGACGCCCTGGGCGAGATCGCCCCCATCCGCCGCGCCTCATTGCGCTTTGGCAAGTATTCCTCGCGCTACAACGAGATTCTCGCGGGACGCGCCACCAATATCTTCGACTGCAATATGGCATCGGGTTCCCTCATGGACATTGGCGTCTACGCCGTCGAGCCCATGGTCGAGATTTTCGGCATGCCCTCCGGCCTTACGAGCATGACTACTCTGCTCGACCCCACCACGCGACAGCTCACGCACGGCCCCATCGACGGCTGCGGTTCCATCCTCGCCAGCTATGGCGGAGGCCGCATCTCCGTCGAGCTCGCGCACTCCAAAATTACGAATGACCTGCTGCCCTCGCAGATCGAAGGCGAGCGTGGCACTATCCAGATCGACCATCTGTCCACGCCCCGCAACGTCCGCATCGACTATCGCGGCGACGTCGTACGCGGCTCGGCGACCGAGGCACCGCGCAAACAGGGAGACAACGGCCGCGTGCTCGACCTGCCCAAATCGAGCAACACTATGGAATACGAACTCACAGACTTTATCACCGCCATCGGCGGCATCGATAACGTTAAGGAAGAGATTTGGGAGACCCCGGCAGGACGCCACGAGCTTGGCCACTACCGCGATGTCACGCTCGTCTCACTGCGCATCATGGATGCCGTGCGCCAGCAGGCCGGCATTACCTTCCCGGCCGACGCAGGCAAGCAGGCATAGCGATGGGCCTCTTCGATACGTTCTTCTCCAGCGTCACCGGCGGCAGTCGAGAGCCTCAAAAACCATCGAACGTCGAGCTCGAGCTGCGCCGCAGGCTTACCGTACTCGCAAGCGACGAGGCCACTCAAAACACTCCCCTGCGCTATTTCCTGCACTGGACGGGGCAAGTCCAAGGCGTTGGTTTTCGCTTTACCAACACCAACCTCGCGCAGGCACGCTCCCTCACCGGCTGGGTGCGTAACATGGAAGACGGCTCAGTCGAGATGGAGATACAGGGAGCTCCGGCAAACATCCTATCTCATCTCGAGGCGCTTCATGCCTCCTACGAGCGCATGGGAACGCGTTTTCGCCTCGTAGACGCCCAGGCCCGAGCCCCACTTGCCAATGAAGACGGTTTCAGTCCTCATTATTAGTATTGTGTGCTAAATACGGTATCATTTACCTACGACCGTTAATAGAAAAGAGGCGAGGCGCATGGCGGTGCAAAGAAGGAATACCAAGCAGCGAAAGCTGGTTCTTGACGCCGTGCGCCAAAGCTATAACCATCCCACCGCCGACGAAATCTACAACGCCGTGCGCGAACAGGATGACAAGATCAGCCGCGGCACGGTCTACCGCAACCTCAATCTCTTGGCAGATGCCGGCGAGATTCTCTCCATCAAGACGCCGGGCGGCAGCCGCTTCGATCGCACGATCGAGCCGCATGCGCATATCATCTGCACCTCGTGCAGCCGCGTCATCGACGTACCGCTCCCCTTCGATGCCCAGCTCGACGCCAAGGCGTCCGAGCAAATCGGCTGGCACGTCACGTCGCACTACACCATCTTCGAGGGTCTCTGCCCCGACTGTAGGTAGATGTTTGGAACATGCCTTAAAATCCACCTTTCCGCACTTTGCAGCAAAAAGTAGATTTCTAGACATGTCCCAAATGTCTACTCAGCAAGTAGACGACGCAGCTCTTCTTCGACCGTGCGCACATAGCGGACGCGGTCGTTAATGCCACGCATAGAGGGGTTGCAGCTCTCCATCAGATAGGGATGGCCCACGACGTTGAGCATGTCGCGATCGTTTTCGTTATCGCCAAACGCCATCATCTCATCGGGCGAAATACCCAGGGCACGACCGTAATCGGCAAGCGCGGAGCCCTTGCCCGAACCGAAACCGATAAAGTCCGTCCATTCGGTTCCCGACGTCATCACGTCAACACGGTCGCTAAAGAGGCGCTCGAAATACTCCAGGGCCGCCGGCTGATCCACCTCGGGCGTCTGGAAGGCAATCTTAATGACGTCCTCGTCGATGTCCTCGGGGCGGTCGACCACCGCCACATCGCAGTGGACCTCATAGCGCAAATGATCGACGAATGCATCGTTGCCGCTCATGGTGTAGAGGTGTCCCCCACATGAAAGGGTCACGTCGGCATGGGGATACGCAACCACGGCATTCGCGATATCCATAGCAAGGCTACGCTCCATGGAACGCTTGACAACGGCACGCCCCTCGCTCATCACCAGGGCTCCGTTTTCGCATACATAGGCGAGCTCATCGGCCACCGGGACAAACAGATAGCGCAAGCTCGCATATTGACGGCCGCTCGCCGGCATAAACACGATACCGCGACGATGCAGCTCATCGATGAGCTCAAAGGCCTCGGAACGCGGCTCGCGCTCCCCCGGATGCAGCAACGTGCCGTCCAAATCGCATGCAATCAGCTTGATTCCTTCAAGACCCATATGCTTTCCCCCACAGCATCTCATCAACAGAAAGACGGACTTTGAATAGTTGCCTCTCAAAGTCCGTCTTACTTATACGCACGTTAACCGCGCGCCTTCTTTACGATCGTAAAGTCTGGAGCCATACTCACAACGGCATCCGCCGCACTCGACGCAAAGCGCCGGTCCGAATCGAGTTCACGGATAACCCTCGAGAGCCGAACGCCCTCGGCGCCCCGGAGCATGCGGCCCAAAACAGGCTGCACCGGCGTATACATGCGCACGGTATACTCGTCCGAATCGCCTCGGAAAAGCGGCGCGTGCATATTGCCGATCTCCCAGCACGCATGCGCGAGCGCAATCGGGTCCATGCGGTCGACTTCGACCAAATAAACCTCGGCACTGCGCAGGCGCACGACAACCGCCACGGGCACCATGCCCGAACGGTCGATGGCGAGCACGTCGCCGTCGGTAAGACGACCGCCGTCGGCAGCATCCAGCCGAACATCGACCGTGCGCCCCAGCTCCGTCACACCCACAAACGCGCGCGTGTCAGCCTGGTCCCAATCGAGCAGTAGCTCGTCAACTTCAAAGACGCCGCCCAAATTCCGGCGGAGCAGGAGTTCATAGGACGGATCGTTGAGATTTCCCAAGCATGTCGTCGAAACCAAGCGCTCGGGCATACTCTAACCCTCGACCTCGACGAGCTCGATATCGAAGTTGAGATCCTTGCCGGCCAGCTCGTGGTTGGCGTCGAGCGTCACAGCCTCGGGCGTTACGTCGATGACCACGGCGGGAACGGGCATACCGCTCGGCGTGGACAGGAAAAGCTTCATGCCCTTCTCGATCTGCTCGATGTTGGGAACCTGTTCGGCCGGGAAGGTAATAACCATCTCGGGATTGTGCTCGCCGTAGGCATCGGCAGCAGGAATGTGCACGGTCTTCTTCTCGCCCACCTGCATGTCGACAACAGCGGCGTCGAAGCCCTTGATCATCTGACCGGCGCCGCAGGTGAACTCCAGCGGCTCGCCGCGATCGTAGGAGCTATCGAACTGCGTGCCGTCATCGAGCGTGCCGCGATAATGGGTCTTGACCTTCTTGCCCTGGTTGGACATGGTAACCTCCGTGATAAGGGCGGCGCACAACGCGGGCCGCCGTGAACATATGGCGCTAACTATACCCTAGTCATACAATTCAATGACAGTTTGCAAAGAAACGCTGCAACCGGAGGAACCATGGCATATCCCGTATTTGACCTACACTGCGACACCGCCGACCGAATCGGCTGGGCCACGCTCGATCTCGACCTGCGCTTTACCGCCGGCACCGACGGTTATTTCCCCGGCGACGAAACGCATCCGCAAGATTTCGACCTCATCGAGGGTAACGCCTGTGCCATCTCGCTCGCAAAGATCGGCAACACGCCGTGGGCACAGTGCTTCGCCACGTTTGTCCCCGACGAGATTCCCACCGCCCACGCCGCGCGCTTCCAGGCGCAAATCATGGCGCATATGAGCGGCCAGGCAATGCTCAACCACGACCGCATGGTCAACGTACGCAGCGCGGCAGACATTCGCCCCGCGCTCAAAGACGGCAAGGTCGCCTGCATCCACACCATCGAAAACGCCACGTTCTTTGCCGAGGACCCCGCGCTGATCGAGGTGCTCAAGAGCTTGGGCGTACTCATGTCATCGCTCAGCTGGAATGCGCAAGGACCGCTCGCGAGCGGACACGATACCCACGCCGGCCTCACCGCCGCCGGCATCGAGGCACTTACGCAGATGGAGCACGCCGGCATGGTGCTTGACGTCTCCCACCTCAACGATGAGTGCTTTGACGAGGTTGTCGCCCACGCCACACGTCCCTTCGTCGCCAGCCACTCCAACTCCCGTGCGGTTTGCGGCGTCAAACGCAACCTTACCGACGACCAGTTCCGCACCATTCGCGACATGGGCGGTATCGTCGGCCTCAACTACTGCAGCGAGTTCCTTTCCAACGACGCAACCGACAAGACCGCCGCAGACGTCACCTTCGACCAACTAGCGGCACATATCGAGCACTGGCTCGACCTGGGCGGCGAGGACGTCATCGCGCTCGGCGGCGACTGGGACGGTGCCACGGTGCCCGCCTTCCTCTCCGATGCCAGCAAGATGCCCGAGTTCCAGAACATGCTCTCCAAGCACTTTGGCAAGACCGTGATGCAGAAGCTCTGCAGCGACAACGCGCTTGCCTTCTTTGAGCGTTATTAATTTCACATCCCTTGAGCGGGCCGGCATGCCGAACGGTCGACATGCCGGCCCGTCCCCAATCTGAAGGACCGCTTTTGACGCAGCAGTTTACGATTTCCGCATCCCGACCGGATGGGACGCCCATCCCCGTCATCGTTACCAAAAAGCGCGTCAAGAACTTCAACCTACGCGTCACATCGAGCGGTGAGGTCCACGCCAGTGCACCGCTCGGCGCCAGCCGCGAGCGTATCGAAGCGTTTGTGAAGCGCAACAGCGCCTGGATTATCAGCCGACTTGCCCAGCGCGAGCAACGTCAGGCGACGGCGCGAGAGCCGCTCAGTCCCTCGTCCATCATTGCGCTTTGGGGCAAACCCATCACCGTTCAGGATACACTCGACCACAACTTTGAGCCACCCGCACCGCGGCCCAAGCAGGCTACCTTCGCAAGTTTTATGGGTACCGACGAGCCAGACGAACGTCCGCAGGCCAAGTGGAACGCGACCCTCGACGGCTTAACGCCCAGTGAGATCCAAGCCCATATTGACCAGCTCTATACGTCCGAGGTCACATCGGCGCTGCGCGATATTGTGCACGCATACGAAATCGCAATGGGTGTCGCCGTTTCCCGCGTTTCCGTGCGCAGCATGAAAACGCGCTGGGGATCATGCACGCCCAAAACCGGCGCCATTCGCATCGCACGAGAACTTGCCGCCTACCCCGTCGAGTGCCTTGACATGGTTGTCGCCCACGAGCTCGTCCACCTGCTCGAGCCAAGCCACAATCAGCGGTTTCACGCGCTGCTCGACACGTACTGCCCCAACAACAGGGCTCTGTCGCAGCGGCTCAAAAAACCGCCCGCCAACGAGCTCTAGAGTCGGTTAGCGCACGCGCTCGATCTCGACACCGCAGCTTGCCAAGGGAAGACCGACAGGCGCCCAAGGCTTATCGAGCTTAACGTGCACGCCAAGCAGCAGGGAGTAACGACGCAACAGCATCTGGGCCACACCCTCGGCTGCCGCCTCGATGAGCTTAAACGTATGCTCGCGCAGATAGCCATCGACATCGTGGCACACCGAGCCGTAGTCAATCGAAGCGTCCAGGTTATCGTGCTCCCCCGCTGCACGCAGGTCGGCATAGAGCACCAAGGACACGATGAACTTCTGGCCCAGCGCATTCTCTTCGGGATACACGCCGTGGTTGGCAAAGACCTCGAGACCGTCGATAGTAATGCGGTCAGCATGGCGCAGATCGTCATAACTCACGTGGGGCACCGCCGTTGCGGTGGATATTTCGCCCCTTCCACGGCGGGCGAGCTCGGCGCCTTCAGTCTTGGTTGCATTCTCGGGCAGTTTCTTGTTGCTCATCGCGATCGTCTCCTTCGTTTAGAACCCCGACCGCGCAAACTAACTACACGCGAATCGACAGGTTCTTTTTATCATCGCTCCAGTTGCAAGCATTGCGCGCGGGGCATGCAAAGCAGGCGCGCGACGCTTTATCGGCCGCATAGAGCAGACGCTCAAGCGGTTGGCTGTTCACGCGCAGCTTTCGATGGCCCAGAATGGCCGTCTTAATGGCTGCGGCATCGGCCGGCTCAAACGCCACATCATCGGGCATGCCGCCGAGAATCGCATCAGCGACGCGTTCGCTTGCAACATCATGGGATATACCCGATTCATACTGTTCATCTTTGCCGATATCGTGAAGAAGTGCCGTGGCGTAGATGACCTCGCGGTCAAATTCGAGCTGTTCCTCGAGATTCTTGATCCACATAATGCGAGCGACATCGAGCAGATGGTCAATACCGTGGCGGCAGAAGATGCGCCCCGATTCCAACTGCGCAATGTTGCCCAGGTGCCGCCGAAACAGCCCGTTGGCACAAATGTAATCAATGCGAGGCATGGCATCAAAGGGGGCCAGGCCCGAAGCCATGAAGCCGCGACGCGGCGTCCCCTCATCGGTCTTCGATGTAAAGTCGTTGACGACCCTCATGCTAACGGCCCAGCATCCTAAAGAATCGCTCCTCGAGCGCGGGATCGGTCTCAAAGACGCCGCGGCGAGCGAGCGTCACGGTCTTGGTGCCAGGCTTTTGCACGCCGCGCATGGTCATGCACATATGCTCAGCCTCTATGAGCACAATCGCTCCCTGGGGAGCGAGATAATCCATGAGAGCGTCGGCAACCTGCGCACACAGCTGCTCCTGCAGCTGCAGACGACGGGCATAGACCTCAACCGTGCGAGCAAGTTTAGACAGACCCGCCACGCGACCGTTAGGGATATAGCCGATCGCAGCCTTGCCATAAAACGGCAGCAGATGGTGCTCGCACAGCGAGTAGAACGTAATGTCGCGCTCGATAACCAAATCGTTCGAAGCGACGGCAAAGGTTTTGGACAGGTGCTCCTCGGCACTCTGATCCATACCGCCGGCGATCTCACCATACATACGGGCAACGCGCGCCGGGGTCTCCAGCAGGCCCTCACGAGTTGGGTCCTCGCCTATGCCCTCAAGCAACAGCTTAATGGCGGCCTCGACTTTTTCCTGATCGACCATCTGGGCCTCACTTTTCCGATTTTGCGTTCGCGCTATGGTACCACGCCCTTTGGCATCGGCCACAAGCTACATAGTATGGGTCGAATAGACCGGATCGTCCCGCCAAAGCTCCACAGCGTCGCAAAGCACAACGCCCTCGCGCACAGCACGGGCGCGCGTGGCGTTCATATCAATCACGCGCTGATTGCTCGAGCCCCTAAAGCGCAATGAGATATCGTACAGATCCTGAACAAACGGGCCGTCCACCAACATGTCGAGGCAGGCCAGGATACGGTCCGTCACCTCGGTATGATGACGGCCACCCGGCATAAGCTCCTCGAGCACGTCGCCGGTAAAGCACCAAATGGTCTTGCCCGACCCCTCGGGATAGGCCGCACGCACGCGTTCGATAAAGTCAACAAGTCCCGCCTGATTCTCGGGCTCCATAGGCTCGCCGCCCAGAATCGTCAGGCCATCGATAAAGGGATGATCGAGACTCTCGATAATCTTGTCCTCGACGGCACGATCGAACGGCTCACCCGCAGCAAAGTCCCACGCGACAGAGTTAAAGCAATTCTTGCACCCACGACGGCACCCGCTCACAAACAGAGAAGTACGAACGCCTTCCCCATCAGCAATGTCGAAATACTTGATGTTCGCGTAGTTCATAAGTAACTCTCCCGGGAGGCCGGGACATATCATCCCGTCCTCAAACATTCTCGGCCTTCGGCCTGCGAAACTGCGGGCGGGACGATATGTCCCGGCCTCATGCAAAGGGTAACTCAATGAACGAAGCGAACATCGAGTATAGGGTTCGAGGTCCAATAAATACTTCGTTGCAGCTCAACCGTCATCGCAAGCAAAGCGTTGCTGCAAGTCAACTCATTTCCACTAAGAACTTCGAGGAGTGAGCAGACCTCATGCTGCATCTCAGCTACGTCAACTTGACTGCCCCGTAGCGAGGCCCCGGACCTTTGCTCGATATGAGTTCCGCACGAACAGGAGGCGCCAGTGGCGCCTCCGTCGTGAGCCAGGACTGTCCGAAATAGCGAGTAAAGGTCCGGGGCCTCGCTACGGGGCAGTCAGGGATGATTATTAGAGATGCAGCACGCGGTCGCGGATCTCCTCGGTTCGACCCTGGTTCCAGAACTGGGTACCGATGTAGCCACACGTACGACGGGCGACGTTCATCTTCTCCTGGTCACGATTGCCGCAGTTGGGGCACTCCCACACCAGTTTGCCGTCATCCTCGACAATCTTGATCTCGCCGTCGTAGCCGCACACCTGGCAGTAGTCGCTCTTGGTGTTGAGCTCGGCGTACATGATGTTGTCGTAGATGTACTGCATCACGCGAATGACAGCCTTGAGGTTGTCCTGCATGTTGGGAACCTCGACGTAGGAGATGGCACCGCCCGGCGAAAGCTGCTGGAACATACCCTCGAACTTGAGCTTGTCGAATGCGTCGATCTCCTCGGACACATGGACGTGGTAGCTGTTGGTGATGTAGCCCTTGTCCGTCACACCCGGGATAATGCCAAAACGACGCTGCAGGCACTTGGCGAACTTGTAGGTCGTCGACTCAAGCGGGGTACCGTACAGCGAGAAGTCAATATCGCTTTCGGCCTTCCACTCGGCGCACTTGTCGTTCATGCGCTGCATGACGGCCATGGCAAAGGGCGTGCCCTCCTTCTCGGTGTGGCTGTGGCCCGTCATGTACTTGACGCACTCATACAGGCCGGCATAACCCAAACTAATGGTGGAGTATCCGCCCACGAGCAGCTTGTCGATCGTCTCGCCCTTCTTCAGACGAGCGAGGGCGCCGTACTGCCACAGAATCGGTGCGGCGTCAGAAAGCGTACCCATCAGGCGCTCATGACGGCACAGCAGGGCACGGTGGCACAGCTCAAGGCGCTCGTCGAAGATCTTCCAGAACTTATCCATATCCTGGTGCGAGCTCAGCGCGACATCGGGCAGGTTGATGGTCACGACGCCCTGGTTAAAGCGACCATAGTACTTGGGCTTGTTCGGGTAGTAGTTCAGCGCGTTGGCAATGTTGTTAAAGCCGTTACCGGAGCGGTCGGGCGTCAAGAAGCTGCGGCAGCCCATGCAGGTATAGCAGTCGCCGTTACCCGCGGTCTCGCCCTTCGACAGCTTCAGCTCGCGCATCTTCTTCTCGGAGATGTAGTCGGGCACCATGCGCTTGGCGGTGCACTTCGCAGCCAGCTGAGTCAGGTAGAAGTACGGGGAATCCTCGTAAACGTTATCGTCCTCGAGTACATAGATAAGTTTGGGGAATGCCGGGGTGATCCATACGCCGGCCTCGTTCTTAACGCCCTCGTAGCGCTGGCGAAGCGTCTCCTCCACAATCATGGCAAGGTCGTGCTTCTCCTGAGGCGTACGGGCCTCATTGAGATACATAAAGACCGTCACGAACGGCGCCTGGCCATTGGTGGTCATAAGGGTCACGACCTGATATTGAATCGTCTGGACGCCGCGACGGATCTCGTCACGCAGACGGTCCTCAACGACCTCACGGACCTTCTCGGCAGACGCAGAGACGCCGAGCTCCTCAAGCTCACGAGCGACCTCGCCGCGAATCTTTTGACGGCTCACCTCGACGAACGGGGCAAGATGGGTCAGCGAAATCGACTGGCCACCGTACTGGGAGGAAGCAACCTGAGCGATGATCTGCGTCGCGATGTTGCAGGCAGTCGAGAAGCTGTGCGGCTTCTCGATCAGCGTGCCCGAAATAACAGTACCGTTCTGGAGCATATCCTCCAGGTTCACCAGGTCGCAGTTATGCATGTGCTGGGCAAAGTAGTCCGAATCATGGAAGTGAATCAGACCCTCATTGTGAGCATCCACAATCTCCTGGGGCAGCAGCACACGCTGGGTCAGATCCTTGGAGATCTCGCCGGCCATGTAGTCACGCTGAACGGAATTGACGGTCGGGTTCTTGTTGGAGTTCTCCTGCTTGACCTCTTCGTTGTTGCACTCAATCAGCGACAGAATCTTGTCGTCGGTCGTGTTCTTCTGGCGCTTCAGGCTCTGAACATAGCGATAGATGATGTAGTGGCGGGCAACCTCGTAGCAGTCGAGACGCATAATCTCGTCCTCGACCAGATCCTGAATCTCCTCGACCGACACGGTGTGGCCCGCGTTCTCGCATGCCTCGGCGACGTTTTGTGCCGCGTAAACCACCTGGCGGTCGGTAAGACGAGAGCTCTCCTCGACCTCCAAGTTTGCGGCGCGGATGGCATTGACAATCTTATCGATGTCAAAGACAACCTCGGTGCCGCTGCGCTTGATGATCTTCATCCTCTTGCCTCTTTCGCGTCGAAATCGTATTGCGCTTCAGAGCCAAACGATGCCCGGCAGGGCTTGCCCCTGTCTTGCGGCGCCGTCGCGCAATCTGTGTTTTCGAAAACCATAGGCCCTCATGCGGACAATCCTCGCAGCCAATCAAGGGGCTCGAAGATCCATCCAAATGGGGCGAATAAGGTCCTCGTTCTCTGTCCGCCATCTATCATACGACAAAGAGGCATCTATATCCTGTATTCTTTTTTTAGGTCAAACACAACATATAGTGTTTCAGCAGGTCAAAGCAATTAGTCATTTTGCAGACGCATTAATTATGAGGGGTTCTTGGCAAGTCGGTAAAACGTTACCAACACGGCTACCTGCATGGCAGTTATAAAACCCCCTTAGTCAAGCCGCTGACAAATCCTACCAAAACCAAGCCGCTCACGCCAAAAGAATCCAAAAGATTATGCTTGACCAACATGTTGCGGTCACGGTCGGCCAGGACGTATGCAACCTGCCGGCACCTCTACGGGGACCTTGGATCAATATTTGCTGGCATATTTGGCGGCGTGCTTGGTGGCAAAACAAAACAGCCCAGAGGACATAGCCTCTGAGCTGCGAACATTTGGTGGGCGT
>URHQ01000007.1 GCA_900547655.1 uncultured Collinsella sp. | reverse complement strand
ATAGGCTCCGGTCTCGTGGGCTCGGAGATGTGTATAAGAGACAGTCTTAAAGGAGCGCATCTCGGGGGTGTCCTCGTACCACTCATAGCCGGCAAACAGCTCGTCGGCACCCTCGCCCGAAAGGACGACGGTGACCTCCTCGGAAGCCATCTGCGCCAGATAGTACAGCGGCACGCTGGACAGGTTCGATTGCGGCTCGTCCATGTGATACTGGATATCGGGCAGTGCATCGAAGAACTCGTCGGCGGTAATCATCTTGCGGACGTTCTTGATGCCCAGCTTGTCGGAAAGCTCGGCGGCGTAGTTGGTCTCGTTGAAGTTCTTGTAATCAAAGCCGACAGAATACGTGGTGTCGGGCATGAGACAGGCGGCAATGTAGCTGGAGTCCACGCCGCCAGAAAGGAACGAGCCCACCTTAACATCGGCGATTCGGTGCGCAGCGACGCTTTCGTGCACGACCTTGTCGCACTCGTCCACGTACTCCTCGAAGGTCTTGGAGTTGTCGTCGGTGAAGTCACAGCTCCAGTAACGCTTGATGTCCATGGTGTTGGTCGTCAGGTCATACGTAAAGCAATGCGCCGGGGCAAGCTTGAACACGCCCTTAAAGAAGGTCTCCTCCGTGGCGGGGAATTGCAGCGTCAGGTAGGGGCGCAGCGCGTCGTGGTTGACAGCCTTCTCAAACTTGGGGTGGTCCAGGAAGCTCTTGATCTCGGAGCCAAATAGCAGCGAGCCATCGGATGCCTGGTAGTAATAGAACGGCTTGATACCAAAGATGTCGCGAGCGCCAAAGAGTTTGTTCTTGTTCTGATCGTGAATCACGAACGCGTACATGCCGCGCAGGCGGTTGACCAGGTCCTCGCCCCACTCCTCGTAGCCGTGTACCAGGACCTCGGTATCGGCGTTGCAGTGGAAGGCGTAGCCGGCTGCCTCCAGCTCGGCGCGAAGCTCCTGGAAGTTGTAGATCTCTCCGTTGAAGACAATCGTGACCTTGCCGTCGTCGCTCGACATGGGCTGAGCTCCAGCTTCGGAAAGATCGAGAATCGAAAGACGACGGAAGCCAAGGGCAACGTTGTCGACGATATGCTGGCCGCCCATATCGGGACCACGGTGGATGATGCGATTCATCATGGCCGTGAGAACCAGCTCACTTTGTTCATCTGTACCGGTAAAACCGACAAAACCGCACATGCAAGATCCTTTCTGCTGACGGCTCAGGTGTACTGCCGCAAGGATCGCGGCAGCTGATGTCAAATAATCTTTACTATCATGCCAATCTTTTGTTTCGTGATAGGGCATAAGCGCCGAGCGAACCGAAAAAACCACGGCCCGATCTTCAGACGAAGCGGCGGGTCGTGGTTGTGAACGCTATGTTAAAGAACAGCATCCAGATTTCCTTGTTTTTACGCGGGGTGGACACTGTTGCCATTTATTAACCCACGGCACAGTCCATGCAATTTTTTAGAAGGCTGCAGTGCGCGCAAGGCCAGGTGGCATATTAGGATGGTTGATAATACAGAATGTTTCATCGTTTCTGCCGCGGGACGTCTTTTGCCCTTTAAGGCTGAATTTAGCGAGAGAGGTCTTTGTATGTCGAGTCCGACACAAGAGAAGCTAACTCTGATGCGCTATATAGAGTTGCTCGAGGAAGATGACCTTGTTGTTTCCAGACCGAGCGCTTCGTACGACCAGCGCATTGAGTTTGCAACTGATGACTCGCGCCAGGTGCGTCCGGGCACGTTGTTCGTCTGCAAGGGCCGTGCGTTTAAGCGCGAGTACCTGCTTTCGGCAATCTCCGATGGCGCCGTGGCCTACGTTTCCGAGGTCGATTACGATGTTGATCTTCCCGCGGTGATTGTGAGCGATATTCGTCGCACGCTCGCCGTGGTGGCAGATGCCTTTTATGGGCACCCGTCGGGTAAGGTGAAGGTCTGCGCCTTTACAGGCACCAAGGGCAAGTCGACCTGCAGCTTTTATCTGCGTGGCATTCTTGCCAACGAGGCCAAGCTTACGGGCTGTCATCGACCCGCTCTTAATACGGGCATTGAGTTCGACGACGGCATCGAGACGGGCCCTTCCAAGCTGACGACCCCCGAATCCTTTCTGCTGCAGTCTCGCATCGCGCATGCTGCGGAGGCGGGTGCCCCGTGGCTGGTTATGGAGGCATCGAGCCAGGGCCTCAAATACGAGCGCACGGGCAAGATCGCCTTTGAAGTCGGCGCCTTTACCAATATCGGCGAGGATCACATTTCGCCGATTGAGCATCCCACGCTTGAGGATTACTTTGCCAGCAAGCTCAAGATTTTTTCGCAGAGCCGCTTTGCTGTGATCAACCTCGATATGGACCACGTCGACCGCGTGCTCGAGGCGGCGTCCCGCTGCGAGCGCACGGTGACGTTCTCCCTGACCGACGAGCGTGCCGACGTGCTTGCGCTGGCGATTCGTAATGGTGACTGCGGCGTGGTGGCAACGGTGCGCACGCCCCGCTTTACGCGCGACATGGTGATTCCCACGCCGGTTAAATTCAATGTGTCCAACGCGCTTGCCGCTATTGCCTGCGCCGAGGCCCTGGACATTTCCGAAGAGGGCATCGTCCACGGCTTTGAGGGCGTCTTCGTTCCTGGCCGTATGGAGCTCTATCCGTCCGTATCGGGCAAAATCCTGGGTATCGTCGATTTTGCACATAACGGCATGAGCCTCGAGACACTCCTGCGCGACTTGCGCGAGAATTATCCCGAGCGCGAGCTGGCGGTTGTATTTGGCGCTACGGGCGGTAAGGGTGTCGATCGACGCACCACGATGGGCATCGCCGCTGGCAAGTATGCCGACCGAATCGTGATTACCGAGGACGACCCCGGCCCCGAGGATGTCGAAGATATTTGCGCCGAGATCGCGCGCAACGTTCAAGCGCAGGGAAATGATAACTGGCAAATCGTGACTGATCGCGTTGCCGCTATCGAGACCGCCGTGCGCGAAACCGTCCGTCCTGCCGTGGTCATCGTGACCGGTAAGGGCGAGGAAGAGTGTATGCTGCGCAAGAACGGACCCGAGCCTTGCGAGCGCGACGGTTCGATTCTCAAGCGCACCCTTGCGGCGTACGATGCCTAAGACCAGAAGCCCCTTCTACGTAAATGGAGTGACCATGTCCCACAATACCCTGCCGACCGTCGCTGAGCTTTCGGGCGAGATGCGCGAGCGTCTTGCCAAGGTTAAGTACGTCTTTACCGATCTGGACGCCACCATGCTCGCGCCCGGCTCGTGCGTGCTGCGCGACAACGACGGCAACCCCTCGACCAAGCTCGTCGAGGCTGTCGTGGCACTTGCCCGCGCCGGCATCCAGGTGGTCCCCACCTCGGGCCGCAACCGCACCATGATTCACGAGGATGCGCGCGTGCTCGGCCTCAACTCCTACATCGGAGAGATGGGTGGTCTGGTCATGTACGACCTCAAGGCCAACGATTGGGAGTACCTGACCGGCGATATGCCCTACGACCCCGCCTGCGGCCTCACGCCGCATCAGGTGATCGAGCAGACCGGCGTGTGCGAGAAGATTCTCGCCCGCTGGCCGCATAAGATCGAGTACCACAACGACATGTCGACTGGCTACAAGTACCGCGAGGTCACCGTCGGCATGCGCGGCGATGTGCCCGACGACGAGGTCCAGGCCATTCTTGATGAGGCTGGCTGCGGCCTGGTCTGGGCCTGCAACGGCCATCTGACCCATCTGTCCAAACCGACGACGCTCGAGCTCGAACGCGTCGAGGATGGCCGCGCCTTTAACATCAATCCCGCCGGTCTCAACAAGGGCGTTGCCATCGCACGTTTCTGCGAGCACCTGGGTATCGAGCGCGAGGAGACGCTGGCGCTCGGCGATTCCGAGTCCGACTTCTACATGGCTGACCACGTGGGCACGTTCTGCCTGGTCGAGAACGGTTTGACCAGCGCCGGCGCGCCCGAGTTCCTGGATGCTTGCGATAACGCCTACGTCACGCGCGGCAAGATTGTCGATGGCTGGGCGGCAACGGCAGAGCTGCTCGTCGCGGCCCGTTCGTAGTGCGGTCCTATCGCGCTGAGCCATATCTTTTCGAGAGAGAATCTGGTGAGGTAATGTCCGATATCGAGAATCCGGCAGGCGACACGCGCCCGATTGGCGTGTTCGATTCTGGTCTGGGCGGTCTGACGGTTGCACGCGCCATCGCAACGGCGTTGCCGCACGAGTCCGTCTACTACTTTGGCGACACCAAGCGCTGCCCCTACGGCACTCGCACCGAGGACGAGGTGCGCTCGTTTGCACTGCAGGCGGGCCGTTGGCTGTCGAAGCACGACGTCAAGATCATGGTCATCGCCTGCAATACGGCGACCGCTGCGGCCTTGCGTTTGGCCCAGCAGGTGCTCGACGTCCCCGTCATCGGTGTGATCGCACCGGGCGCACGCGCGGCAATCAACAGCACCCGCACGCGCCGGGTGGGCGTGCTCGCCACCAACCTCACCATTCGCTCAGGCGCTTACACGCGTGCCATCCAGGACCTGGATGCCGGCGTCGACGTATACGGCTGCCCTGCCTCGAGCTTTGTCGAGGTCGTTGAGCACGAGCTCGCCTCGGGCGCGCATCTGCAAGAGCAGTGGCTCGAGAACGAGGACATCTTTGATACGCCTGCCGTACGCGCGCTGGTCGGCGCCACGGTTGAACCGCTGCGCGACCACGGCATCGATACCGTGGTACTCGGCTGCACACATTTCCCGCTGCTCGTGGGGCCTATTCGCCATGCGCTGGGTCCTGGAGTGCGCGTGGTGAGCTCCGCCGAGGAGACCACGCGCGAGCTGACCGATATTCTCACACGCCGCGAGCAGCTGGCGGGCGACGCAGCCGAGCCGCAGCATCGTTTTGCAACGACGGCCGATAACATTGCCGAGTTTGCGGTGGCGGGCAGTTTTATCTTTGGCCAGCCGCTCAAGAGCATTGAGCATATCGATATCGACGAACTGAAATAGATATAAGGTCACCGACCAAAGGCTCACCTTAACCTTTTGCCGAAAGGATTTTTCTATGGAGTATATGCAGGTCAATCGTGCCAACGGCCGCGCCGCCGATGAGCTACGCCCCATCAAGCTTACTCGCGGCGTCATGAAGCACGCCCACGGTTCGTGCCTGGCCGAGTTTGGCGATACGCGCGTGCTGTGCGCTGCCACCATCGAGGAGGGCGTGCCGGGCTGGCGCAAGGGCGCCAAGGCCGGTTGGGTAACGGCGGAGTACGCCATGCTGCCGGCATCGACCGGCAAGCGCTGCAAGCGCGAGCACGCCAACCGCAAGGGTCGCTCCATGGAGATTGAGCGCCTCATCGGCCGTAGCCTGCGCACCGTCGTCAACATGAAGGCGCTTGGAGAGTACACCGTCACCGTCGACTGTGACGTGATTCAGGCAGACGGCGGCACGCGTACGGCGAGCATTACCGGCGCCTGGGTGGCGCTGCACGATGCCCTTGCCATGTGGGTCGAGGCGGGTAAGCTCGAGCGCATTCCGCTCACGGGCCAGGTCGCCGCGATTTCCATGGGCGTTGTCGACGGCAACACCCTGCTCGACCTGGATTATTCCGAGGACAGTCACGCCGAGGTCGACATGAACCTTGTCGCCACCGATACCGGTGAGATGATCGAGCTCCAGGGCACTGGCGAGCAGGCTCCCTTCGACCGCAAGCGCCTCAATGCCCTGCTCGATTTGGGCGACAAGGGCATTGCCGAGCTCATCGAGCTCCAGCGCCAAGCCCTCGCCTAACCTGCCAAAAAGGGACAGGTTTATTTTGGCAGGTTTTATCTGCGGAAACGCTGAACTGTAAGGCTGCTGCCGCGCGAGGGGAGGGGCTTGAGAGCCTAATTACCTTTTGTGTGGCGTTGTTATAAGAACAAGGAGGTCACTCATGGCACTTGAGAAGATCGACATCGACACTCTCGACCCGGCGGCGACCATCGTCGTGGCAACGGGCAACGCCCATAAGCTCACCGAGATCGAGGCCATTTTGGGCAAGGTTATGCCCGAGGTTCGCTTTGTGGCGCTCGGCCAGCTGGGCGATTTTGAGGACCCTGAGGAAAACGGCACGACGTTTTTGGAGAACGCCATCATCAAGGCCCAGGCTGCGGTGGAGGAGACGGGCCTTATGGCCATTGCCGACGATTCGGGCCTGGTCGTCGACGCGCTGGACGGTGAGCCCGGTGTGTATAGTGCGCGCTACGCGGGCGTTCACGGCGACGATGCCGCCAACAATGCCAAACTGCTCGTGAATCTGGAGGGCGTGGCCGACGAGGACCGCACTGCGCGCTTTATGAGTGTCGTCGCGCTCATCGACACGGACGGTTTGGTCACCTATGGTGAGGGCGCCTGCGAGGGCGTTATCGCACATGAGGGCCGCGGCGATCACGGCTTTGGCTACGACCCGCTGTTCCTGCCGGTCGACACGCCGGGCAAGACCATGGCCGAGCTGACGGCGGACGAGAAGAACGCCATCAGCCATCGATTCCATGCGCTCGAGCACCTATCCGCCAAACTGACGGGCGAGGAGTAGGCCGTGCGTGCGGTGGTGCAGCGCGTGCTCAACGCCGGCGTGACGGTCGACGGCGAGTGCGTGGGCAAAATTGGGCGCGGCTATCTGGTGCTGCTTGGCGTGGGCCACGGCGACACGCGCGTCGAGGCCGATAAGCTGTGGGGCAAGCTCCGGGGCTTGCGCATTAACGAGGACGAGAACGGCAAGACCAACCTGGCGCTTGCCGATGTCGACGGCGAGGTTCTCGTGGTGTCGCAGTTCACGCTGTTCGCCGATTGCCGTCACGGCCGCCGCCCATCGTTTACGGATGCCGGCGCGCCCGATGTCGCCAACGAGCTCTACGAGTACTTCCTGACGCTCGTTCGCCAGGATGTCGAACACGTGGCGCACGGCATCTTCGGCGCCGATATGAAAGTCGACCTCGTCAACGACGGCCCATTCACCATCGTCTTGGACACCGATAGTCTGTAAGTAGTCAATTTGGGACCGGGCTTTTTTAGCTACTTGCGTATGGCCACAACAGGGTGCTATAGTATTAGAGTTTTGTCTATCTTAGGGGTATTATCCCCTTTTTGAATTGCACCTTCTGGAGGCCCTGTTCATGGAAGAGATGGAAGTCAATCACGTCGACGACATCCACGAGAAGCTGACCGATATGGTGGGCGATCGCGTTAAGGTGAAGGCTAACATGGGCCGCACCCGCGTCGTCGAGCGCATGGGCACCATCAAGAGCGTCCATCCGGCAGTCTTTATCGTCGAGGTCGACGAGCGCCGTGGCCGCAAGTCGCGTCAGTCCTACCAGTATATTGATGTTCTCACCGGTCAGGTCGAGCTGTTCGACCCCGAGAGCGGCGAGCACATTTTTACCCCGCTCGGCAATCAGCTCGAGGAGCACTAGCGGTGACCGATTGGTCCCTGACCCTTTCCGCGCCGGCAAAGATCAACCTCTATCTGGGGGTTCATACCGAGCGCGACGACCGCGGCTACCATAAGGTCGATTCCCTGATGGCGGCCGTCGGTCTTGTCGATACCGTGACGGTTACGCCGGCACAGGAGCTGACCGTCCAGACGATTCCGACATCCGACTTTCCCATGCAAAAGAATACGGCGTATCGTGCTGCGCTCGCTATGGTCGAGCATTATGGTCGTGAAGCCAACGTCTGCATCACGATCGAGAAGCGCATCCCGTTGTGTGCCGGCCTGGGCGGTCCTTCGACGGATGCCGCGGCGGTCATTGTCGCCTTGGCAGAGAGTTGGGGCATCGACCGTGCCGATCCCGCGCTGGACAACATCGCGCGCGGCATTGGCGCCGACGTTCCCTTCTTTTTGCATGCCAGCCCTGCATTTTACGTGGGTGGGGGAGACGTGCTGGCAACCGAGTACTCCGCGCTACCCGCGACACCCGTCGTGCTGGTCAAGCCGCGCGAGACAAGCGTTTCAACAATTGAAGCCTATCGACGTTTTGACGAGACCCCAGCGCCTGCGGACAAGCCCAAAGCGATTGCATCTGCCCTTCGCTCGGGAGATGCAGAGGCGGCCTACGCACTCGTCCACAACAACCTGGGTGTCATTTCCGCGCAGATGGAGCCGCGGATCCAAACGGTGCTCGACTGGCTCCGTTCACAGGACGGTACCATTGCCGCAAACGTGTGCGGTTCGGGTGCCTGCTCGTTTGCTCTCTGCGATAGCGCCGCCACGGCAGCCAATCTTGCGGCAGCCGCTCAACAAAACGGCTGGTGGGCTTATGCAACGGAGCTCGTTTCCGACACGGTTCGCATTGAAGCGCCAAAGAAGTAAAAATTTCTCTGGCACACGACGGAAATCTTTGTTACTATAGTCGAGCTAACGGGTTGTGGCTCAGTTTGGTAGAGCACTGCGTTCGGGACGCAGGGGTCGCTGGTTCAAATCCAGTCAACCCGACCAGAGCATGAGGAGGGACCGCTTCTTGCGGTCCCTTTTTTTAGCTATTGTTGTGATACCGCGATACCCGCGGTATACTCATTCGAGCTTGTCTCGCTGTATTGTGGAGGTCTACATGTTTGGACTGAGGGCTCCTGA
Organism: uncultured Collinsella sp.; assembly: GCA_900547655.1. Lineage (GTDB taxonomy): Bacteria > Actinomycetota > Coriobacteriia > Coriobacteriales > Coriobacteriaceae > Collinsella. The sequence continues at coordinate 33,650 of URHQ01000007.1, read as the reverse complement.
GCTCATCATTATTCTCGTTGTTGTCCTGATTATCTTTGGGCCTAAGAACCTGCCGAAGCTCGGTAAGTCTCTCGGCTCTACCGTCAAGAATATCCGCGAGGGTATGGAGGGCGACGATAAGGGCGAAACCAAGCAGGCCGAGGACGTTGTGGTCGAGGAGTCCAAGGAGGACAAGGAGATCGCAGAGCTCGAGGCAAAGCTCGCTGCTGCCAAGCAAAAGAAGGCAGAGGACAGCGACGCGGACGCAGAGTAGTCCCATCCCTTTGGGGTGAGCACCTGACCGGCTTGCCCGCAGGCTAGCCGGTCTTTTTCGTTTTTGTTGACAGTTGATCGTTACATCATAGTTGGGGAGATATCCGTATGGACGCAAGCCAGATCGTACTGACCGCTGAGGGCCGCCAGAAGCTCGTCGAGGAGCTCGCTTGGCGTGAGGGCGATTACGCCAAGGAGATCGTCGAGGACATCAAGGAAGCCCGCGCGTTCGGCGACCTTTCGGAGAACTCCGAGTACGATGCCGCCAAGGACAAGCAGGCCCAGAATGCTGCTCGCATCGCCGAGATTCAGGCTATTCTCGCCAACGCCCAGGTTGCTGCCACCACGGGTGATCTGACCGTCTCCATCGGTTCCACCGTTTCGTTGATTGATCCCAACGGTGAGGTCATGGAGGTCACGCTTGTCGGTACCACCGAGACCAACTCGCTCGAGCACAAGATTTCCAACGAGTCTCCGGTCGGCCACGCCATCATTGGTCATGGCGAGGGCGACTCCGTCGAGGTCGTTACGCCTTCCGGCAAGACCCGCATCTACACCATCGCCAAGATCGCACGCTAGACCACGGTCCCGCGTAAAGGTATGTTTTCGCTCCCTGGGACCGAATCCTGGGGAGCGTTTTAGTTTGAGGAGCTAACTATGGCAGAAAACCAGAACGCCGCCGATCAGGCATCGACGCTCAACGACGAGCGCGCCACCCGGCTGGCAAAGCGTGCCTCCCTGTTCGAGGCGGGCCAGAACCCGTATCCCGAGCACTCCGAGATTGAGGACTACGTCGTCGACATCGAGACTAAGTACGCCGAGCTCACCGATGGCGAGGACACCGAGGACGTCGTGAAGATCGGCGGCCGTGTGGTGGCCAAGCGCGGTCAGGGCAAGATTATGTTCATCGTCGTGCGCGACGCGACCGGCGAGATCCAGCTGTTCTGCCGCATCAACGATATGGACGAGGCCGCCTGGAACACGCTCAAGGCACTCGACCTGGGCGATATCCTGGGCGTGACCGGTGTAGTCGTGCGCACCAAGCGTGGCCAGCTTTCCGTTGCCCCCAAGAGTGCGACGCTGCTGTCCAAGGCCGTTCGCCCGCTGCCCGAGAAGTTCCACGGACTCTCCGACAAGGAGACCCGCTATCGTCAGCGCTATGTCGACCTGATCGCCAACGACGACGTTCGCGAGACCTTCCGCAAGCGTTCGCAGATTCTCTCCACGTTCCGCCGCTTTATGGAGTCCGATGGCTACATGGAGGTCGAGACCCCCATCCTGCAGACCATCCAGGGCGGAGCTACTGCCAAGCCGTTCATCACGCACTTCAACGCGCTCGACCAGGAGTGCTACCTGCGTATCGCCACCGAGCTGCACCTCAAGCGCTGCATCGTCGGCGGCTTTGAGCGCGTGTTCGAAATCGGTCGTATCTTCCGCAACGAGGGCATGGACCTTACCCACAATCCCGAGTTCACCACGATGGAGGCCTACCGCGCCTTCTCCGATCTCGAGGGCATGAAGGCGCTCGCCCAGGGTGTCATTAAGGCCGCTAACAAGGCTATCGGCAACCCCGAGGTTATTGAGTACCAGGGCCAGACCATCGACCTTTCTGGTGAGTGGGCCAGCCGTCCCATGACCGACATCGTCTCCGACGTGCTCGGCAAGCAGGTCACCATCGACACGCCAGCTGAGGAGCTTGCTGCCGCCGCACGCGAGAAGGGCCTGGAGATCAAGCCCGAGTGGACCGCCGGCAAGATCATCGCCGAGATCTATGACGAGCTGGGCGAGGACACCATCGTCAACCCTACCTTCGTGTGCGATTACCCCATCGAAGTGAGCCCGCTTGCCAAGCGCTTTGAGGATGACCCGCGCCTGACCCATCGCTTTGAGCTGGTCATCGCCGGCCACGAGTACGCGAACGCGTTCTCCGAGCTCAACGACCCGGTCGACCAGGCCGAGCGCTTCGCTGCCCAGATGGCCGAGAAGGCCGGCGGCGACGACGAGGCCATGGAGTACGACGAGGACTACGTGCGCGCCCTCGAGTACGGTATGCCTCCCGCGGGCGGCATTGGCATCGGTATCGACCGCGTGGTCATGCTGCTCACCAACCAGGCTTCCATCCGCGACGTGCTGCTGTTCCCGCACATGAAGCCCGAGAAGGGTTTCCAGTCCGGTGCCGCTGCTGCCAAGGCTGCCGAGGCCGGCAACACCGCGAGCCCCTTCGTCAAGCCCCTCAAGCCCACGGTTGATTATTCCAAGATTGCCGTCGAGCCACTGTTTGAGGAGTTCGTCGACTTTGATACCTTCTCCAAGAGCGACTTCCGCGCCGTGAAGGTCAAGGCATGCGAGGCCGTCAAGAAGTCCAAGAAGCTGCTGAACTTTACGCTCGATGACGGTACCGGCACCGACCGTACCATTCTCTCCGGTATTCACGATTATTACGAGCCCGAGGACCTGGTCGGCAAGACCCTGCTCGCCATCACCAACCTGCCTCCGCGCAAGATGATGGGTATCCCCAGCTGCGGCATGCTCATCAGCGCTATCCACGAGGAGGAGGGCGAGGAGCGCCTCAACCTGATTCAGCTCGACGCCTCCATCCCTGCCGGCGCAAAGATGTACTAACTAGTTACGCGGTTCTACGAACCGCGTAACGGCCCGACGCTGCGCGGGCCGCATTTGGACAATCTGACGTTCAACTTCAAGGGCGCGACCAGAAGGTCAGCGCCCTTTCGTTTCACGTCACCTTGTCACAAATGCGACCCGCTCGCTGGCGTTGCCAATACATCGACGTTGTCGGAGTAGTCATTGGACTAGTCGTTGGGGACGTTCTTAAACGACTAGTCATTCAAGAACGTCCCCAATGACTATCCAACGGCTATTGCGCGCATGGCTCGCATGACAGTTGTCTCTTTTATGTTTCCTTTAGCCGTCGCTGTCTAGGATGGGGGTTAGTCGATAGGAAGGGAGCACCGGGATGGACGATGCGAGCGAGCGCGCGATTGAAGAGGACATGCTCGATCAGTTCAATTACTTTGATGATGAGGACGAGGAGCTGATCGACCGTCGCGAGCCAGCGCCGCTTGATTCCTTTGATCTAGTCGATGAAGAGGCTGATGAGGTTGAGGACGAATCAACGGAGCCCCCACAGTCTTCGCGCCTTAACTCGCTGCTTTCGAGAGCCCCCATGCACCACGGCGTTCGTGCCGGCGCGCTCCATATGAAAACTGACTGGCACCAGATCGTGACGGCAGGCGATGAACTTGCCGTCGATGCGCCGCTCACCGATAAATCATCCATCATCTGCCGCACCGGTATGCTTATGCTCGCGAGCGGAACGGGTGCCTGGCGTGTACGCGATACCATGAATCGAGTCGCCGCCGTACTCGGTGTCACCATCCACGTCGACTTGAGTCTCCTATCGTTTGAGTGTACCTGCATCGAAGATGGCCACTGCTTTAACGAGGTCGTCAGCCTGCCCACAACGGGCGTCAATACCCATCGCATTTGGATGATGGAGAGTTTCCTCAAAGAAATCGAGACCTATGGTCGTCGCTTCACGGTGCACGAGTATCACGAGATGCTCAAGACCGTTGAGAGTTCAAAACCTGATTACGCGCCTTGGCAACAGGGCCTTGCGGCGGCCTGCGCCTGTGGCGCCTTTGTCTTTTTACTTGGTGGCGGTCCCATTGAGATGGCATGCGCGTTCGTGGGCGCGGGTGTCGGCAACTTTGCCCGCTCCCATATTCTCAAGCAAGGCCTTGGTCAGTTCAGCGCGCTGACGACCGGCGTTGCGCTCGCTTGCGTTTCGTATCTGCTGGCATTGCTCGGCCTTGGCCAGGTCATACCGGGGGCAATGTCGCACCAAGAAGGCTATATCGGCGCCATGCTCTTTGTGATTCCCGGCTTTCCGCTCATTACGGCAGGCCTCGACATCGCTAAGCTCGACATGCGAAGCGGTATCGAACGTCTGTCATATGCCGTATCGATTATTGTGATGGCGACGCTCGTAGGTTGGATGGTTGCCGAGTGTGTTGGCCTGGCGCCGGACGACTTTGCGCCGCTCGGCCTTTCGCCGCTTGCTCTTACGCTCCTGCGCGTGGTGATGAGCTTCGTTGGCGTATTCGGCTTCTCGGTGATGTTCAACAGCCCGGTAAAGATGGCCGCGGCAGCTGGGTTGATCGGCGCCGTGTCCAATACTCTGCGTCTGACCCTTGTCGATGCGCCGACGATGATTCCCTTCCTGGGCCTCAGCACGGGAATGCCTCCCGAGGCAGCAGCGTTTATCGGCGCGCTCGTATCGGGTCTGCTGGCAAGCTTGGCTGAAGTCAAGCTCACCTACCCGCGCATCGCCCTCACGGTGCCTTCGATTGTCATTATGGTGCCGGGCTTGTATCTCTATCGCTCTATGTATTACATGTGCACCTTCGACACAGTCAATATGCTCGGCTGGTTTGTGCGCGCAGTGCTCATCGTAGCGTTTCTGCCCGTTGGGCTGGGTGTGGCGCGTACGCTCACCGACCCTCGCTGGCGCCACACCAGCTAATTGGTGCAAGGGGGACAGGTTACTTTGCACCAAATGAGTTGCGGTGAAATAGGGACTGAATTGCTGCTTAAAGGGTCAAAACAGTCCGTATTCCACCGCAACTTAGGGGGTCGGGGGATTATTGGTGCCCTGCATCTTCATAAACTCAACGCTTACAAAGCGCGGGGTTTTCGTGCTAGGCTGGTTCCACCACATAAGTAGTCGCAGACGCGCGTACCACGGGCGGGCGAGATGAAGTCCCAGTAACTCCATCTCGCCCGCCCGTTTTTGTTGGCGGTGCCGCGACGCAACACAGAAAGGAATCTGCCCTTCATGCCTATCAACAAACGAGAGAGCCTGCTGTTCACCTTTATCATGTGCTTTTGCATGGTGCTCTGGATGAGCATCTACAACGTTGCCCTGCAGCACGGGGCCATCAACGGCGAGGTCGTTGCCGCTGCGTGGCTCGGCTTCCCCGTTGCCTACATTTTTGCCATGTGCTGCGACTGGTTCGTCGCCAGCCCGCTCGCCAAGGGTTTCGCCTTTAAGTACTTGGTCGCGCCGGGCAAGAGCTCGCCGCTCGCCATGACGCTCGCCGTTAGCTCCTGCATGGTCGTTCCCATGGTCATCATCATGTCGCTGTACGGTGCCTGCGAGGGTCTGACGCACATGCCCGGCGGCATCCTTGCGAACCTGTATTCCGTGCCCGCGATCTGGATGATCAACATCCCGCATAATTTTGTGATGGCGCTGCCGTGGAACCTTTTGGTAGCCGGTCCGATTTCCCGCTTCGTCTTCCGTCGCGCCTTCCCTGTGGGGACGGTTTTCGAGGAGGAGCATGCCGAGCTCTTGGAGCAGGCTATGGCTCCTGAGTGCGAGTAGCTCGCTTAGGGATCTGCTGAGCGCGGGCGACTTGCTTGGTTGGAGCCCTAAGCGTGGATAGCTCTCTCGGCGACATCGCGGGCGTGAGCGGTGCGCATGACCGGAGGGCCCGTGCTGCTCCGTTGCCCGACGTGCTAGCGCGCAGAACAATCTGTTGGTGCATTCGGCGGCTGTTGAAGCGTTTCGGCAGCCGCTTTTTATACGGAGTTTAAATACAACAGTCTGTTGTATTACGTAGAGTGGTATATCTCTAGCAGGAAAAATGCGAGAGACGGAGCATTATGGCGTTGCTAGTAGGACTGGACGTAGGGTCGACGACGACCAAAGTTTACGCGATGCACGAGGATATGACTGAGGCGTGGTGGGGATATCGCCGCCACGGGGCGTGTCAGACAGCGAGCGTGCGCGCCATGCTCGGCGAGCTCGCCGAGCGCTTTCCCCATGAGTCGCTGCGCGTTGCGGTGACCGGCTCGGGTGCGCGCGATATCGCGACCGCGCTGGGCGCCTCGTACGTTCAGGAGGTGGTCGCCAACGCGCTCGCGATCAGCAGGTTCTATCCGCAGACGCGCTGCGCCATCGAGCTGGGCGGCCAAGACGCCAAGATGATCTTCTTCCGCACCAACGATAAGGGAGACATCGAGGTTGCCGACATGCGCATGAACGGCTCGTGCGCAGGCGGTACCGGTGCATTTATCGACGAGATGGCAAAGCTCATGGGGGTCGGCACCGAATCGGGCGAGTTCGAGCAGCTCGCAAGCCGGGGAACGACCGTCCACGAAGTCTCGGGCCGCTGCGGCGTGTACGCAAAGACCGATATCCAGCCGCTGCTCAACGAGGGCATTCCTACCACCGACCTGGCGCTTTCGGCGCTTCACGCGGTCGCCCGCCAAACGATCGGCGGTCTGGCCCAGGGTATCGACATCGAGCCGCCGGTAATCTTCGAGGGCGGTACGCTCGCCTACAACCCCACGCTGGTCCGCGTGTTCCGGGAGCAACTGAATCTATCGGACGATCAGGTTATCGTCCCGCGCGATCCGCAGATCATGGTCGCGCGCGGTGCCGCCCTGTCGCTGACCGACATGTTCGCATCGTCCCAACCGATCGACCTTCCCGACGCTTTTGTCCGGCTGGATAAGCTCGAGACGGTCGCGCCCGCAAGCGGGGAGGGACGTCTTGCCCAGCCCTTTTTTGCCACACCTGCCGAGCAGGAGGATTTTACGGCACGCCATGGCAAAGAGACGCCGGCAAAGGGTCCGGATGCGTATGCGCCCGGAGAGACGGTGCGTGTGGCGCTCGGTATCGATTCGGGGAGCACGACGACCAAGTTCGCCCTGGTCGATGAGGCGGGTGAGCTTGTCGATTCGTTCTACGCGTCTAATAACGGCAGACCGCTCGACGTCGCCCAACAGGGTCTTGTCAGCTTGAAGAACCGCTGGGAGACAGCGGGAGTCACGCTTGCGATCGATGCCGTGGGCACCACGGGATACGGCGAGGAGCTTTTCGCGCGCGCGTTCCACGCCGACTACCATACGGTCGAGACGGTCGCGCACGCCCACGCCGCGTGCGCATGCGTTCCCGATGCGACCTTCGTGCTCGACATCGGCGGACAGGATATGAAGGCCATCTGGCTCAACCACGGCGTGCTGACCGATATCGTCGTCAACGAGGCGTGCTCTGCGGGCTGCGGCTCGTTCCTCGAGGGTTTTGCCAAAAACCTCGGAATAGCCGTTGAGGATATCGCGACCGAGGCATTTTCGTCCAAAGCCCCCGCCGTTCTCGGCAGCCGCTGCACGGTGTTCATGAACAGCAGCGTCGTTTCCGAGCAGCGGCGCGGTAAGGGTCCGGGCGACATCATGGCCGGTCTCTGCCGTTCGATTATCGAGAACGTGTTCACCAAGGTCATTCGTGTTTCAAATCTCAACCGTCTGGGCGACAAAGTCGTCGTCCAGGGCGGCACGTTCCGAAACGACGCGGTGCTGCGCGCATTCGAGCAGTATCTGGGCAAACCCGTCACGCGTGCGCCCCACCCGGGGCTGATGGGCGCTATCGGTATCGCCCTGCTCGCGCGCGAGGAATGCCGCAAGGGCGACGCCGGCACGTCGTTTATCGGGCTCGATGCCGTGGAGCGCTTCGAGCATCGCGAGTTCGGCGGCGTTACCTGCCGTCGGTGCAACAACCGCTGCCAGCGCGCGGTCGTGGCATTTGGCGACGGCTCGCTTTACGTCACGGGCAATCGCTGCCCGCGCGGCGGCGCCATCTCATGGGATGAGCTCGTGCGCGAGGTTCCCGCGGCGGAGGAGCTGCGTCCGCAGGGTGCTTGCGAGGCACAGGCACCCGGCACGGGGCGCGACCGGACCGCGGCTGCCCCCAATCTCTTTGTCGACCGCGAGAAGCTGCTGTTCGAGTCGTACCCCACGGTTCCCGTCTGCGGGGGGCGCGATGTCACGATCGGCATTCCCCGTGTGCTCGAGTTCTGGGACACCATGCCGTTCTGGTCGACGTTCTTCAGCACGCTCGGCTTTAAGGTGCGCGTCTCGGGACGCAGCACCAAGGCGATGTACGAGCGCGGTCTGGCGCACGTCACATCCGACACCGTGTGCTTCCCGGCCAAGCTCGTCCACGGGCACATCCGCAATCTCGTCGACGCCGGCGTCGACCGCATCTTCATGCCCATCATCACGACGGTGCCCACCGAAAACACCGCCTCTACCAGCGAGTGGATGTGCGCCGTCGTAAAGGGATACCCCTACGTGATGCGCAATTCCGATAACCCGGAGGGGCGTTTCGGCGTTCCGTTCGATACGCCGCTGTTCCACTGGTACGACGAGGGCGACCGAAACCGCCAGCTCAAGGCGTGGTGCAAGGAGACCTTCGATATCGATGCCGACCTGGTTGCCAAGGCGACCGAGCAGGCGGACCGCGCGCAGCAGACGTTTGAGAGCCAGCTGCAGCTGCGCGGCAGGCAGGTGCTCGAGAACGTGCGCGAGGACGGCGGCTACGCGGTGGTGATCGCTTCGCGCCCGTACCACAACGACCCGCTGGTCAACCACGGGCTGCCCAAGCTCTTCTCTGAGCGCGGCATCCCCGTGCTGACGCCCGATGCGGTGCCGGGGGTCTGCAACGTCGATCTTTCCAACAGCCGCATCGACATCGTGAACAACTACCATGCGCGCATGCTGTCGTGCGCGGTCATCGTCGCATCGACGCCCGAGCTCGAGCTCGTGCAGATGGGCAGCTTCGGCTGCGGCCACGATGCGTATCTCACCGACGAGATCGCGCGCATGATGGGCGAGATGGGCTCCAAGGTTCCGATGATGATCAAGCTCGATGAGAGCGACGTCGCCGGTCCCATGGGCATTCGCGTGCGTTCGTTTATCGAGTCGGTCAACCGTCGTCGCGCGGAGGAGCGTGCCGAGGGCGCCCGGGTGCACGCGGTCCATCCGCTCGACGACCCGTATAAGGTCAAGTACACCAAGCGCGACCGGCACGACAAGATCGCACTGGTCCCCAACACCTCCCATGCGTTCTGCAGGCTCATGACCGCGGCGATGCGCAATCAGGGCGTGCGCGCCGAGGCCCTTGATATCGGGCGCGAGGATGCCATCCGCCTGGGCAAACGCTATGTGCACAACGACATCTGCTTCCCCGCGCAAATCGTGATCGGCGAGGCGCTCGCGGCACTCGAGAGCGGTAAGTACGACCCGCACGACGTCGCCGTGGTGACTGGCAAGTATATCGGCGACTGCCGCCTGACGCACTACATGCCCCTGCTGCGCCGCGCGCTCGACGACGCGGGATACGACTATGTCCCGGTGCTCACCAACGACGACGTCGATGCCCACAATGCGCATCCGGGCTTCAAGCTCGGCCTTGGCCCGAGCATCCAGATCGCCTACGGTCTTCCCATGATCGATGCCCTCGAGGCCATGCTTAGGCGCATCCGTCCCTACGAGCTCGAGAAGGGCGCGGCGGACGCTGCGTTCGACCGCGCGCTCGATGAGGTTATCGAGGGCATGGAGCGCTCCGGGCTGAGAGGCCAGGCGACGGGCTTCAAACGCGCGCTTGCGATCATGGACGCCGTTCCGTACGACCGCTCGAACCCGCATCCGACCGTTCTCATCGTGGGCGAGTACCTGCTCAATTTCCATCTCGGCGCCAACCACGAGATCGAGCGCTACCTCGAGGACAACGGGCTCGAGGTCATCGAGGCGCGCATGACCGACGTGATCCGCAAGACCTATTTCTACAAGCATGCGCAGTCGCGCGAGTTCCACGTCGACCTGTCGCTGCCCGAAAAGGCCTGGTACGCCACAGCGGACAACCTGTTCGAGCTCGCGCACGACCGTTGCGACCGCCTGGGCGCGGCGAGCCCGCTCTACGAGCCGCCGACGCGCATGCCCGAGCTCGTGCGCGCGAGCGATAAGATCCTGCACCATACGTTCGATGCGGGCGAGGGCGTGCTGATTCCGGCGGAGATCCTCGAGCACGCCAAGCGCGGCTGCCGCAACTTCGTGATCCTACAGCCGTTCGGGTGTCTGCCCAACCATGTCGTGGGGCGCGGGCTCATCCATGCGCTCAAGGAGCAGTATCCCACGGCGCAGTTCCTGCCGCTCGACTACGATCCCGACGTGAGCTTCGCCAACGTGGAGAACCGTCTTCAGATGCTCATCATGAACGCCAAGGCGCAGGGGTGCGGTGAGGCGCATGGCGAGACCGCGTAAGGACGCCGATGCGCCCGATGCACGCACCCGTATCATCGAGGCGTTTTGGGAGCTCATCGAGAACAACAGCATCTTCGAGCTGTCGGTTGGCGAGGTGACCCGCGCCGCCCAGTGCAATCGCGGAACGTTTTACTACTATTTTCACGATTTCGATGAACTCGTCGCCATCGCCATAGCCCAGCTGCTGCAGGATAACGAGCTCATCACCGATGCCCTCTGGCATTTTTCGAGCGAGGGCGACCTTTCGGCGTTCGACCGGCGCGACGTCCGCTGCCTGCTGCGGCGCATCGTCATCACCATGAGGGCGGGTGCCGCCGAGCAGGTCGTGCAGGGCATCCATACGATCATCATCGACCGCGTGAGAGAGATCGTCCACCCCGACGGAGAAGAGCTCAAGGCAGATTCGAGCTTTGCGGTGGGCTTTCTGGTCTCGGGCATCATGGGCTTTGTGATGGCGGTCGGCTTTGCCCGGGAGGGCGGCGAGGAGATAGACCTCGAGCGGCTGGGGGACAGCGCGTGCGCGTACCTGAGGGCGGTCGCCATGCAGACGGTGGAAACGGTCGCGCAAGTCGAGGGCGTCGATACATCCGAACTGCTCGAACGCGTCTCCAAGGAGGCCGATGCCTATCGCGCATCGCGTGCGACGAGTCCCGACGTGGTGAAAGACGCCTAGGGTTTCTCTTGCGGGGCGCCTGTCGCGCATCGCGCGGTGAGTCCCGCGATGCGGTCATAACCTGCATTCATGTGAGCCGGGTTTATAGATATTCCTCCAGCTGTTAACATAGACAACCTGTGGGTAAAGAGACAAAAGCGCCGCCGACGGGCGGGCTTTTGATTTCGATGAACTCATGTAAGGAAACGAGCATGTTAGATAGATTTACCGATCGCGCGCGTAAGGTCATGTCCATGGCCAAGCAAGAGGCGCTTGATCTTCATTCAAATAAGGTGGGCACCGAGCACCTGCTGCTCGCGCTTGCCAAGGAGGACGAGGGCATTGCCGCCGAGGCACTGCGTTCGCTCGACATCTCCTACGATGACATCATGGATACTCTCAAAGAGGTCCAGACCACGGTTCCCGAGCCCAGCGAGGAGACCGAGGCGGCCAAGCTCGCCTTTACGCCGCTCGTCATTAGCGTGATGGAGCGTTCGTTCCGCGTGGCGCGTGAGAACAACCAGACCTACGTGTCGACCGAGCACTTGCTGATCGGCATCGTCGAAGAGGGCAACGGCATGGCCATGGACATCCTCATGCGCCTGGGTGTGTCGTCCGCCTCCATCAAAAAGGCTATCGAGAAACTCACCGCCAAGGACCAGGACAAGAAGCGTCCGCTCGCCGGCGCCGGTGCCGGTCGTCCCGGTGCGGGCCTGCCGTTCTTTAGCGGCTCGGATGCCTCTCAGCAAAAGGGGAGTGGCACCGATACACTTAAGCAGTTCGCGACCAACCTCACGCAGAAGGCGCGCGACGGCGAGCTCGACCCTGTAATCGGTCGCGAAAAGGAAGTCCAGCGTATGATGGAAATTCTTTCGCGCCGCACCAAGAACAACCCGCTCATTCTGGGCGACCCCGGCGTGGGCAAGACGGCCATCGTCGAGGGCCTGGCTCAGCAGATTGCAGCCGGCAACGTGCCCGAGAACCTCATGAACCAGAATATTTGGACGCTCGACCTGCCGGGCCTCGTGGCGGGTGCCAAGTATCGCGGCGAGTTTGAGGAGCGCCTCAAGAACGTGATCCAGGAGGCCACCGAAGCCGACGACGTCATCCTGTTTATCGACGAGATGCACACCATCATCGGTGCCGGTTCTGCCGAGGGCTCCATCGACGCGAGCTCCATGCTCAAGCCCGTGCTCGCGCGCGGTGCCTTCCAGATTATCGGCGCCACCACGGCCGAGGAATTCCGCAAGTACCTCACCAAGGACCCGGCCTTCGAGCGTCGCTTCCAGACCATCGATGTCGAGGAGCCGAGCGTCGAGGACACGGTCAAGATCCTGACCGCGCTCAAGCCGCGCTACGAGGAGCACCACCATGTGCGCTATACGCAAGGTGCTATCGAGGCCGCCGCGAACCTTTCCAACCGCTACATCCAGGATCGCTTCCTGCCCGATAAGGCCATCGACCTCATCGACGAGGCCGGCGCCCGCGCTCGCATCGCCGCGAATCGCGCGCCCGAGCCGGTGCGTGAGGCCGAGCATCGCGTGGAGGAGCTTAAGGCCGCCGCGCAGGAGGCCACCGAGAGCGACGACATGAACAAGGCCGCCGAGATCACCGAGCAGCAGAAGGCCGCCGAGATTGAGCTCGCCGAGGCCAAGGCCGCCTGGACCGCCGAGCTCGACGCCAGCCCGCTCACCATCGATGTCTCCCAGATCGCCGACATCGTGTCCGTGACTTCGGGCGTGCCGGTGTCCTCGCTTACCGAGAGCGAGAGCCGTCGCCTGCTGCAGGCCGAAAGCGTGCTCAAGACGCGCATCATCGGTCAGGATGAGGCTGTCGAGGCAGTTGCCAAGGCCGTGCGCCGCAGCCGCTCGCCGCTCAAGGACCCGCGTCGCCCCGGCGGCAGCTTTATCTTCCTGGGTCCCACCGGCACGGGCAAGACCGAGCTCGCCAAGACGCTCGCCGAGTACCTCTTTGGCAGCAAGGATGCGCTCATCAGCTTCGACATGTCCGAGTTCGGTAGCGAGTTCGAGGTCTCCAAGCTCATCGGTAGCCCTCCGGGTTACGTCGGTCACGACGAGGGCGGCCAGCTCACCAAGGCCGTTCGTCGTCACCCGTACTCGGTCGTGCTGTTCGACGAGATCGAGAAGGCGCACCCCGATATCTTCAACATCTTGCTGCAGGTGCTGGAGGAGGGCCGCCTGACCGATAGCCAGGGCAAGACGGTCGACTTCCGCAACACCGTGATCATCATGACGTCCAACGTGGGCGCTCGCGAGATTGCGCAGGATGCGAGCGTGGGCTTTGGCACCACCGGCGAGCAGGGCCTCACGTCGAGTGAGATCCGCGGCCGCGCGATGGGCGAGCTCAAGCGCCTGTTCCGCCCCGAGCTGCTCAACCGTATCGACGACATTGTGGTGTTCCAGAAGCTCTCGGGTGAGAATCTCACCAAGATCGCGCACCTGCTGGTGGACGACCTGCGTCAGCGTTTGATTGCCAACGGCATGAACATCAAGCTCACCGATGCGGCCTATGACAAGATCGTGGCCGAGGGCACCGACCTCACCAACGGTGCGCGTCCGCTGCGCCGTGCTATTCAAAAGCTCATCGAGGACCCGCTGTCCGAGGAGCTTCTGGCCGGCGAGTGGGGCGAGGGCGATACCGTCCTGTGCGACGTGGCCGATGGCAAGTTTGTCTTTAGCCACGGCACGGGCGAGATCCCGGCACCGCGTCCGGCGGGCACGCTCGGTGGCGATACCGCCCCGGCGGCACCGCACACCGGCAACGCCGCGCCCGTGAGCGGCGGCGTGACCTCGGGCCCCGGCGGCATGATGCAAGCCGGCTCCGGCGCGCTGTAGGGCGTGGCGACAATTTGATACGCGCAATCGAGGCGCTCTGGCAAGGGCGCCTCGATTTGTAGAACTGCGAAGTTGTGACCGTTACGCTATGCGGTCCACCGTTAGCCGATGATGCGAGGGCGCTCGGCGTTTTCGACTGGTTTATGCACGTAAAGTCTGGGAATATACAAGGCGCATGTCTTACTGTCTAACCAGTTGCGCCAAGGAGGCACCATGGACTACAAGATTACCGGCTACGAGCCCGCCCAGCTGTTCCATTTCTTTGAGGAGATCAGCGCGATCCCCCGTGGGTCTGGCAACGAGAAGGGCATCAGCGATTTCCTGGTTGCGTTTGCCAAGGAGCGCGGTCTCGATGTGTATCAGGACGAGGTCTACAACGTCATCATTCGTAAGCCCGCATCTGCCGGCGCCGAGAATGCCCCGACCGTGATGCTGCAGGGCCACATCGACATGGTGTGCGACAAGCTGGGCTCCGTTGAGCACGACTTTACGACCGATGGTATCGACCTGGTCGTCAAGGACGGCGTCCTCACCGCTAACGGCACCACCCTGGGCGCCGACAACGGCATTGCTGTCGCTCTGATGCTCACCGTGCTCAACGACGATTCGATTGCCCATCCGGCCCTCGAGTGCGTGTTCACCACCGACGAGGAGACCGGCCTGGTCGGCGCCGAGACGCTCGATAAGTCCCAGATTAGCGCCCGCACCATGATCAACCTCGATTCCGAGGAGGAGGGCGTGGCCACCGTCAGCTGCGCCGGCGGTGTCGTCGTTACCTACACCTGCCCGATCGTGCGCGAGCACAAGACCGGCAGCACCCTTACGCTCGAGATCTCCGGCCTGCTGGGTGGTCACTCCGGCGCCGACATCCACCTGGAGCGCGGCAACGGCAACCTCATCATGGCCCGCATCATCGACCGCCTGATGGTTGCCGGCGAGCCCGCCATCGTTAGCTTTAACGGCGGCACCAAGGACAACGCCATCAACCGTGAGTGCAAGGCTGTTCTGGTCTACGCCGACCACGCTGCCGCCGAGGCCGCGACCCAGATCGCAAAGGGCATCATCGCCGACGTCACCGCCGAGCTCGAGGTCTTCGACCCCGGCTTTACCTGCACGGTTGAGATTGCCGACAACACTGAGGTCGAGGCCATGGACGAAAAGTCCGCACTTGCCCTTATTCGCGCTCTGCGTCTTGCCCCCAACGGTGTGATCCGCCGCAACGTCGCCACTGACGGCTCCGTCGAGGTTTCCTCCAACATCGGTGTGGTTGCCACCTCTGACGACCAGGTCAAGATCATGCTGTCCCCGCGCTCCTCGATCACCTCGCTGCAGAACGAGTTCAAGGACCGCCTGCAGACGCTTGCCGATGTCCTGGGCTTCGACGCCAAGTTTGAGTTCGAGTATCCTGGCTGGAGCTATGCCGAGCATTCGCCGGTCCGCGACGTCTTTGTCGAGAGCTATCGCGAGCTCTTTGGCTCCGAGCTGCGTATCGAGTCCATCCACGCCGGCCTTGAGTGCGGCCTGTTTGCCGAGGCCCTGCACGGCCTGGACGCCATCGCCGTGGGCCCGACGCTCTCCGATGTCCACACCCCGGACGAGAGCATGGAGCTCGCTTCTGCCGAGCGCTTCTACGAGCTGCTCATCGACGTCCTCAAGCGCCTCGCTGCATAAAGGTTGCGCTAGCAGCAGTCCGAGCCACGTGCGGGTGGATTGCAAATGACATTACGTGAGGGGGCACCCGAGCTTTTGCGACGGGTGCCCCCTCTCTTCTTTTGGGAAATGGGAGATTACGGACACCTAGCCCATATCCGCCTTGATGAGGTCGAGGGTGCGCTGACAGTTTTCGCAGACGGGGCCGAGCATATGCTCGCGCAGGTCCGCCATGCCGGGCAGGTCGGCGTATTCGTCCATGACCTCTTCCATGCAAATAGGTACCTCGTAGGCGAGGTCCATCATGGTCGCAAAGCAAAACTTCTCGGATAGCCCGGCATCGGTGAGTGCCGCCTCCAGCGCGGGGTCGCCCATACCGTGGTATCGGCGGATAGCGTCTGGACCGATGCGCCCCACACGATTTTCGCCGCCAACGCTCATGGCGAGGCGCGCTCGGCGGCGCATGCGCTCATATGCCAAACCCGACGCGACATCGTACATTCGAGCCATCATGGCTGCGCCGTCGTTTCCAAGGAGCAGGGAATAGTTTTTCGCATGCGCATCCGGTGCGCCGATAATGGCGTTGAAGAACAGTATCTGCGTAAACAGATACAGGTTAAGTTGATGGTGGCTCGTATTTACGAGGAGCTCTTGAATGTCGCGTGTGGTCGGGCCGCCGTCTGCCGTGTACTTTTGGGCGGGCATCACCCCAAGTGCCTGACAGAGGTCTTCTTGATGTAGGCGCCTGATCGTTCCGTCTTTGACTTTCACGCGGTCATAGCGCTCAACAATGAGGGCAGGTTCGTCCTCAAACATACGATATTCGACGTTTGCCGTTGCGATGCCGGCGCGCTGGGCGCTTTTCATGCAGACAAACTCATTGAGAGCCTCGAGTTTAAAACCGATAACGCCATTTTTGAAAATATGCGTCGTGGGCGAGGACCCCATGCATTCGCACCAGCGACCGTCCATGAGTGCGAGAGCGAACTTGCCCTGATTGCCTCCAAGTGACCAACTTTCATCTAGGCCCATCCACGATGCATTGCGGTCATCTCTGATCGACTTGAGGCGGAGAGCAATTTCGTGGTCGTCTATGGGGCGGTATTCGCCGGAGCGATGCAGGACGGCGTCGATATCTTCTTCGGCACAAAATTGCACGCCGCCCGGACAGTCGAGTCCGATACGGCTGAGTAGTGCGATGGGATTGTTGGGCCTAACGTCGAATTCCGCGGCAATCGCTTTTCGTTGGTCCTCGCTGTCGGGTAGAAGGCCAAACAGGTACGGATTCATGACCTGTTGTCCGTATGCGCGATTCGATACGGGTATGTTGGTCGATAGGGCTGGCCCGTCATAGTCATGATCGTAGGTAAAGCTGATAAGACCGTTCTCATCTTGCGTGAGCGTTCCAGCAGGCACGCCGCAAATAATGGTCCGAAGTGATGTTCTGGCCATTGGCTATTTCCCTTCGGGCTTGGTTTTGCTAGATGCGTTTGCGGCAATCGAGACTCCGAGATTGGACATGGCGAAATCGGCGAAGACCTCGTCGTAGAGTGCGGATGTAAAGGGGACATCTGCAAGAGCCGGAATGGCGGTACTACGACGGTTGCGATGATGAGGACGTTGAGTGTGATGGCGCCTGGGGATGCTGCGAGGCAGCGGATTGGCATGCGGGGCGTCGACTGGTCGCTCGTTTTTCGCTTCGCCGATATCCCCTTGTGCTGCGAGTGCCAGTCCAAGAGCGTCGAAAATCGCCAGCAACTTGTCGAGTCGAATGCCGGTGGCGTCTCCTAGCTCGAGCGATGCGAGCAGGCGCTCCGAAACACCGGCCTTTTTGGCGAGGGCGGCACGGGTGAGACCCTGAGTCTCGCGTGCCTGGCGCACGTAGATGCCAGCTTGGCGCGGTGTGGTGATGGGAAGGGTATCCACGGCTATCTCCTAACGTGCAGACTTTTGCATATCAGTATGACATGCAAAAGTCTGCACGAATAGGCATTATGCAAAACTCTGCATGAGACTCCTACATTGACGTTGGCTTATGAGAGGCGTTTTTTATATCGCGAGGATCCCCAGATGCTCAAGCAAGATCTTAAGCCCGATGAGGATAAGCACGACGCCGCCCACGATGGTGGCGGGTTTTTCGTAGCGCGCACCAAAGGTGTGGCCGATCGCCACGCCGGCAACGGAGAAGATGAAGGTCGTGACTCCGATAAGCGATACAGCGGGAACGATGTCAACCGAGAGCGCGGCAAATGAGATGCCCACGGCTAAGGCGTCGATTGAGGTGGCGATGGCGAGGATCAGGTACTCGCCCAGGTCAATCTTTTCGGCATCCTTGCCGTCGCCTTCATCTTCGTCCTCGGTAAAGGCCTCCCACAGCATTTTGCCGCCGATGAAGGCGAGCAGGATAAAGGCGATCCAGTGGTCGATGGGGCCGATGATGCCCATAAACTGGCTGCCAAGCGCCCATCCGATTACGGGCATGCCGGCCTGAAAGCCGCCAAAGAACAGGCCGAGCACTACGGCGACCTTAAGGTTGATCTTCTTCATGCCAAGGCCCTTGCAGATGGAAACGGCAAAGGCGTCCATCGAAAGGCCAACGGCGAGCAACACGAGCTCTGCGAGTCCCATAGTCTGGCTCCCTCTCTGCGGGCGAGCCCGCGTGTACCTCTTGGGGGAGTAACAAAAAAGACCCGTGGCGTACGCGTTGCGCGCACAGCCACGAGTCTCGTTCATTAAGGCAAGCCAGACCGTTTCGGCCAGTATGTTGACTTGCCGCGCCACCGGAGGCGAACCCGGTCACGCGACTACTCCCTCATTCATGTGAACCCCGATGCTACCACATAAGCAGCCCATTTGGGTTGGGCTCTCAGCTGTGTTCGCTCATTCTGTAAGCATCGGATTTCGCAAGCGCTGCGGGGACAAACCGTGAGAAACTATTTAGCGTTTATGGAGCGTATACGATGGGAGCGATGCCTTGGATAAGAACGAGCTGCAAAAGCGTATGGAACAGGCTATCCGCCTGACGGCACCTGGTCAGCCGATCCGCACCGCCCTCGACATGATCATCGCCGGTCACCTGGGCGCCCTTATCTGCGTCGGCGACACCGAAAACGTGCTCGCTGCCGGTAACGACGGCTTCCCGCTCAACATTTCGTTCACCTCGAACCGTCTGTTCGAACTCTCCAAGATGGACGGTGCCATCGTCATCGACGGCGACCTCACCCAGATCCTGCGCGCCAACTTCCACCTCAATCCCGATCCCTCGCTTGCCACGAGCGAGACGGGCATGCGTCACCGTACCGCCGCTCGCATGTCGGTGCTCACCGATGCCATCGTGATCTCGGTCTCGGCCCGTCGTGCCGTCGTTAACGTGTACGTCCACGGCAAGAGCTACGAGATCCAGCCCGTCACCACCATCATGAGCTCGGTCAACCAGCTCGTCGCCACGCTCCAGACTACCCGTCAGTCGCTCGATCGCTCCCTGCTGCGCCTGACGGCCCTCGAGCTCGACGACTACGTTACGCTCGCCGACATTACCGGTATTTTTTCGAGCTTCGAGATCATGCAGCAGGCAAAGACCGAGCTTAAGGACTGCATCGTCAAGCTGGGCAACCAGGGCAAGCTCGTGCAGATGCAGCTCGAGCAGCTCGCCGGCTCCAGCATGGATACCGAGTACGACCTGATGATCCGCGACTACGCGAGCGACTCCTCCGAAGCCAATGCCGAGAAGATCCGCGCCGAGCTTAGCCGCATGACGCCCAAGGACCTGTCCGACCCGCAGCACGTGGCGGCGGTTCTGGGTTATGACGACCTGGACGAGGACTCCGTCATGACGCCGCTGGGCCTGCGCACGCTTTCGCGCGTGTCCGTCGTGCGCGACGGCGTGGCCGAGAAGATCGTCGACGAGTACGGCTCGTTGCAGGAGCTCATGGACGACATCAGCGAGGATCCGGAGCGCCTGGGCGACTTTGGCGTCAACAACCCTGCCATTCTTGCGGACTCGCTGTACCGCATGAAGGGCACCAAACAGGGGAACGCATAATGGCGCCCGTATGCGCCGTGGTCGTTGCCGGCGGCAGCGGCCAGCGCTTTGGAAATCCCGGCGGCAAGCAGCTCGTTAACGTGGCGGGCCGTCCGCTCATGAGCTGGTCTATCCGTGCGTTCGATCGTAGCGACAAGGTCGGTCACATCGTGGTGGTGTGTCCTGCCGAGCGCCGTGCCGAGATGCGCCGCCTGGCCATCAGCCCGTATTCGTATAGCACGCCCATCAGCTTTGCCGATGCCGGCGATACCCGCCAGGACTCCACCCGTGCCGGCGTGCATGCGGTACCGGCGGGTTTCGAATATGTCGCCATCCACGACGGCGCCCGTCCGCTCATCACGACCGAGGCCATCGATCATGCGATCGACGTGCTCGTGAGCGACCGCGCCCTCGACGGTGTCGTGTGCGGTCAGCCCGCGATCGACACGCTCAAAATCGTCGATGGCGATAATATCGTCGAGACGCCGCCGCGCGAACTCTATTGGGCCGCACAGACGCCGCAGATCTTTAGCGTCGACGCCATGAAGCGCGCCCACACCGCAGCTATCGCCGAGGGCTTTATCGGGACCGACGATTCTTCGCTGGTTGAGCGCATGGGCGGGCGCGTCCGCTGTGTCCAGAGCCCGCGCGACAACCTTAAGGTGACGGTGCCCGAGGACCTGCGTCCTGTAACCGCGATTCTGCTCGGTCGCATGGCCGAGGGAGAGGACCTTCCCCATGTTCAGTAACCTGCGCATTGGCCACGGCTACGACGTCCACCGTTTGGTGGAGGGGCGTCGATGTATCATCGGCGGTGTCGACATTCCCTACGAGCGCGGCCTGCTGGGCCACTCGGATGCCGATGTGCTCGCGCACGCCTTGGCCGACGCCATTCTGGGCGCCTGCCGTGGGGGAGACATCGGCAAGCTATTCCCCGACACCGATCCCGCCTACGAGGGTGCCGATTCGATGGTGCTGCTTGCCCGCGTGATGGACTATGCGCGTGAGCTGGGCTTTGAGTTTGTCGATGCCGATTGCACCATTGCCTGCCAGCAGCCTAAGATCACCCCGCATCGCGATGCCATGCGCGCCAACCTTGCCCATGCCCTGGGCGTTGACGTCGAAAACGTGGGCGTCGCCGCCACTACGACCGAAAAGCTCGGTTGGGAAGGCCAGGGCGAGGG
This sequence comes from uncultured Collinsella sp., assembly GCA_900547655.1. Lineage (GTDB taxonomy): Bacteria > Actinomycetota > Coriobacteriia > Coriobacteriales > Coriobacteriaceae > Collinsella. The sequence continues at coordinate 12,911 of URHQ01000007.1, read as the reverse complement.
AATCGGCGCCTGGGCCGTCTGCCTGCTACAGAAAACCGTTAAGGAGTAACGAATGCGTATCTACAACAGCGCTACCCATAAAAAGGAAGAGTTCCAGCCCATCGAGTCCGGCAAGGTCCGCATGTACGTGTGCGGCCCCACGGTCTACGACAACATCCACATCGGCAACGCCCGTACGTTCATCAGCTTTGACGTGATTCGCCGCTGGCTCATCGCGAGCGGTTACGAGGTCACGTTCGCCCAGAACCTCACCGATGTCGACGACAAGATCATCAAGCGCGCCAACGAGCAGGGCCGTACGGCCGCCGAGGTCGCGACGGAGTTCTCCGACAAGTTCATCGGCGTCATGCGCGCCGCCAACGTGCTCGATCCCGATGTGCGCCCCCGCGCCACCAAGGAGATCGGCCCCATGATCGCCATGATCAAGACGCTTATCGAGCAGGGCCACGCTTACGCAGCCGATAACGGCGACGTGTACTTTGCCGTGCGCAGCGATCCCAACTATGGTCAGGTCTCGGGCCGCAACATCGACGACCTTATGGTTGGCGCGCGCATCGAGGAGAACGAGGACAAGAACGACCCGCTCGACTTTGCCCTGTGGAAGGCCGCCAAGCCCGGCGATCCCAGCTGGCCGAGCCCCTGGGGCGAGGGCCGTCCCGGTTGGCACACCGAGTGCGCCGCCATGGTGCATCGCTACCTGGGCACTCCGATCGACATCCACGGCGGCGGCTCCGACCTTGCCTTCCCGCATCACGAGAACGAGTGCGCCCAGGCCACCTGCGCCTGGCACCAGGGCTTCTCCAACACCTGGATGCACACGGGCATGCTGCTGGTAGACGGCGAGAAGATGTCCAAGTCGCTCGGCAACTTCTTTACGCTGGCCGAGGTCCTCGAGCAGCACTCCGCTGCCGCCCTGCGCCTGCTGATGCTGCAGACGAGCTATCGCTCGCCGCTCGACTTTTCTTGGGAGCGCCTGGAGGGTGCCGAGAACTCGCTCACGCGTATCGCCGGTACGGTCGAGAACCTGCGTTGGGCCGCGAACCACGCGACGGCCGATGCCGACGAAGCGGCTGCCGAGGCGTTTGCCGCCAAGGCCGCCGAGACCCGCACCACCTTTAAGGAGTGCATGGATGACGACTTTAACACCGCCGGTGCCATGGGTGCTGTCTTTGGCTTTGTGACCGAGTGCAACCAGTACCTGGAGCAGGCGGGCGATGCTGCCGACAAGGCCGCTGCCCTGGCCGCCGCCGATACGCTGGTCGAGCTGCTCGATACGTTTGGCGTCGAGCTTCCCGAGCCCAAGGTCGAGCTGCCGCTGGGCCTGCTGGGCGTTGCCGCCGGCCTGGTCGCCTACACGGGCGACGACGTGGACGAGGCTGCTGCCAAGATTCTCGAGGCCCGCGCCGAGGCCCGTGCCGCCAAGAACTGGGATCTGGCCGACGCCATCCGCGACCAGCTCAAGGACCTGGGCCTGACGATTGAAGATACCGCCGCCGGCACTCGTATCAAATCTCTCTAATCCCCGCGGGTTTCCCAAGCACCCGACCTTGCCGTTCAAACCGTCGCTCGCGTACTCAAGTACGCGTCGCTCCTCTTTCACGGCAATCTCGGGCACTTGGAAAGCCCGTACCGACCGCCCGAATTAATATTCATGGGCGGTCGTTTATTTTGTTTCGTTTGATAGTTGTATTTAGGAGGTCGCTTTATGGCCGACAATCGCAAGCGTGCGCCTCGTGGCGGCAAGCAGGCTGCTTCTGGCTCGCGTTCGATTCGCCGCAACGACCGCGCTGCCGCTCCCAAGGGCCAGCGCGATCGTACCCAGGCCGCACGTCCGCAGCGCGATCGCAACCGCGACGCTGTCCAGGCTCCCAAGGGTGAGTTCATCGAGGGTCGCCGTGCTGCTGCCGAGGCGCTACGCACTGGTTTTCCCATCAAGTGCGCGCTCATTGCCGAGGGCGGGGAGCGCGATGCCGTCTTGTCGCGCCTGGTCGATGACCTCAACGCCGCGGGCGTCCGCATTAAGTTCGTTCCACGCGCGCAGCTCGATGCGCTGTCGAGCCATGGCGCTCACCAGGGCATTGCGCTCGAGGTTGGCAACTTCCCCTATGCCGATGTCGCCGACATCCTCGACCGCGCGGGCGACGGTCCGGCGTTTGTCGTCGTGCTCGACCATGTGACCGACGATGGTAACTTTGGCGCCATCGTGCGCTCTGCCGAGGTTGTGGGCGCAGCGGGCGTCATCATCGCCAACAAACGAGCCGCCGGCGTAACGGTGGGTAGCTACAAGACTTCTGCCGGCGCCGTTATGCATCTGCCCATCGCGCAGGTCCCCAATATCGCTCGTGCGCTCGATGACCTCAAAGCCGCCGGTTTTTGGGTGGGCGGTGCCTCCGAGCACGCCGAGGGCAGCTGCTGGGATGCCCCCTTCGAGGGCCGCGTGGCACTCGTCATGGGTTCCGAGGGCGACGGCATCTCGCGTCTGGTGCTCGAGAAATGCGACTTTTTGACCAAGCTTCCCCAGCGCGGTATGACCGAGAGCCTCAATGTTGCCCAGGCGACTACGGCCCTCTGCTTTGAGTGGCTGCGCCGCAACGCCGGCGAGCTCATGGGGGAGGAGTAGCGCATGTCCAAAAAGAACCGTGCCAAGTCCAAGGCCAAGCGCTTTGGCGAGGGCTCGGCCAAGCCGATTGTTTCGGCCGCGACCTACGGCGTGGGCGGCAATGCGTTTGCGCAGGCCATCGCCGACCCGGTCTCGACGGTGCACTCCAATAAGCCCGAGCTGTTGGTGGTCGACGGTTACAACGTGATCCACTGCACGCCGCGCTACGAAAAGCTCGTGTACGACCATTCCGACGATCCGTATTCCAGCGACGTTCACGATATGGCGCGCACCGCCCTCATCAACGACGTTGCTGCCTTTGCCCAGGGCCGTTACGAGGCCGTGATCGTGTTTGACGGCGCGGGCAATATCTCCAGTGAACGTCCCAACCTGCCGGCCCGCGGCGTGCGCATCGAGTTCTCGCCGACGGGTGTTTCAGCCGATACCGTGGTGCAAAAGCTCTGCATCGAGGCGCGCGAGGAAGGCCGCGCATGCTCCGTGGTATCGAGCGACGGCACGATCCAGGCCGTCGTCATGGGCAAGGGTGTTACGCGCATCTCGAGCCGCATGCTGGTGGACGAGATCAAACAGATCGACAACGACGTTCACGAGGCAGAGGAAGCCCCGCAGATCAAGATGACTCTGGGCAGCCGCCTGAGCCCCGATGCCTTGGCCAAGCTCAAGGCCCTCCGCGGGAGGTAGGGGAGTTGGCGGGGCGATGCTGTCTCGCTAACTCCATTCAGCGATGTCGATCATTCTTTTGAGGCGCCACGTTAGCGCCTCTTTTAGATAAGGCAGTCTCGCTGTTAGAGCATCGTTTTTAGACAGAATCTCGATTGCCTCGTCAACGAAGCCTTCGAGTTTGTCGCCGTCAAACCAGCCCATGTCCTCGACGAGCAACATTTGTTTGGCGGGGCTTGAATGAAATTGTGCGCTGGTAAAACTGTGCTCTCCTGCCCGAAGCTCCTCAAGAGAAATGTTGCACCAGAGCGATGAGCCCGAATCGAAGATGGGGGCAGGTCTGCAGGCTAGCGTGTTTACGTTTCGCACAAGGCCAAAGTTACGCCAATGACGATCGTAGTTGGCGATGATGTCGTCGCACACGATCATGCGGTCAAGGGCATCCTTGACGCCTGTCACCCCGAGCTCCTCGCAGTTTGCTACGTATCGCTCGTAGTCGGTTAGTCGTTCATCTGCGTTTGCGTGCTGGTTTACATAGAACGCAGGGACATACTCTTCTTCATCAGTTAAGAAGACATCGCATATGCTCAGGGCGGAAGTGCCCGTGCCCTCGAGCGAGTAAGGCACATAATCGCAGGTGTTTAGGATGCGACGGTGGAGCGTGGTCGCCACCAGCTCGTTATAAGGTTCCTGGTTCAGGTGCGCTCCTGCCTTATGCAGAATTCGACGCTCGCCCTCGCACGTCCAGTACTTTTGAAGATTGCCGTCCGAGGTGTTATCGGGCTTTGCAGCAGCCGCTTTTCCCTCTGGGGCAAAGGGCGCAATGGACAGTGAGACGTCATCAAAGGCGTTATTGAAGAAGTTGATATCCTCCCAGGTGAGACCGGAACCTTGGGGCCTAATCCAATACTGGTCGGATAAGGAGAGGCCGAGATTTCGCTGGACGAGTTCATCGGGAACATCGACTGCGGCTTCTGCAAGCAGGGAGGCTAGCCCAATGCGTGCGAGCGGGATACCGCGGCCGCGCCACCAGATGCGGAAGGAGTCGAGCGATATGGGGCTATTAGGGCCAAATACTCCAATAGGGGCGTGGGCGTAATCGATGTCGGCACCGATGTGGGTAAAGTCTTTTCGCGATGTGCTGTAGACCAGCTGAGCGACTTCGTACGTGCGGTTCATGAGGGTGAACGCGATCTCGCTCTTACCGTGGCCGCGGCGGGGACGTCCCCCCGTTTTGGTCACAGAGCGGAGTCGCGTGTCGACGCTGTCTTTGTCGATGAGCCATACACCAGAAGCCTTGCGGGCATCAAGTGCTCCGTTTTTTATGAGCTCCTGCACCCTGCGGGGAGTGATGCCGAGCAGCTCGGCGGCTTCCTTGGTAGTAAGCATCACGAAACCCTTCGTTAGAACGAATAGTTTTATCTATTCAATTGTAATTAAAACTATTCGTTCTGACGAATGGTTTTGAGATTGAGGGTGAACCGACAGAAATGAACGGGCCTGGTACCTGTTGTTGCTGGATTTTGCATATTTGTATAACGCCGTGTGGCCTGTTGCGCCCCGTCCGTAATTCCTTTATTCTTAACAGGCTTCGCGCGAAAGCGCCAAGTGTGCCAGTGTGGCGCAACGGTAGCGCAACTGATTTGTAATCAGTGGGTTGCAGGTTCGATTCCTGTCACTGGCTCCATGAGAGTTTCGGGCTCTGTCTCTATATGGGACAGAGTCCGTTTCTTTTTCTGGCGAGTTATCAGGCTCGGCGTCCGTCTCGTTCCCCAATTTGTCTCAATCTGTAACACCAAGACGGTTTAATCGTTTCTAACTGTTACAGATCGAGACAATGCCAGGTGCTAGCAGAAAAACATCTCGATCTATAACAGATAGGGGAGGAAAACATATCTAACTGTTACAGAATGAGACGCGAGCTGGGGTCTCTGCGTAATATCTCAATCTGTAACAGATTGGGGAGAAAATGTTCTCTAGACGTTACAGATCGAGACAAAGGCCGGACCGGCTCTAGTCATCCACGCTCGGTCAAGCCAGGAAGCCCCGATCTCGAGCTATATATAGGTGCAATTAAGCCGGTATCGAAGTTCGATACTGAAGGTGTACTCCACTACACCAAAGCGTTACCTCGGGAAATGTCACCGCTAGATGCAAATCCACCGTCCTTCATATCCAAATTCAACAAACCCGCAGGTCAAAGGTATATAGATACGCCCGGCACCGTGTATCTAGAGGTTTTCGTTGACAGCCCCCAAGGTGGCATCGTATTATCTTCTTCGTTCGCGGGGGCGGCGGTCCAAAAGACCAAAGGACCTGCGGATACTTGAACGATTGGGAGTTTGCCCGAGTGGTTAATGGGGACGGGCTGTAAACCCGTTGGCTCTGCCTACATAGGTTCGAATCCTATAGCTCCCACCCGTCAAGTGCCTGTATAGCTCAGTCGGTAGAGCACTTCGTTGGTAACGAAGAGGTCACCAGTTCAAGTCTGGTTGCAGGCTCCATCCGGCGGTGTAGCTCAGTTGGTTAGAGCACACGGTTCATACCCGTGGCGTCACTGGTTCGAATCCAGTCACCGCTACCATAGGTAACACGGTGGCTTCTCAATAGTATGTTGAGAGGCCACTATGGTATAAAGGCAAAGTCCCGTCCGGGGACGACCTGTTAAGAGGAGGGCTTTATGGCCAAAGAGAAGTTTGAGCGCACTAAGCCGCATGTTAACATCGGCACCATTGGTCACGTCGACCACGGCAAGACCACGCTGACCGCTGCCATCACCAAGGTTCTCTCCGAGACCGAGGGCTGCAAGGCTGACTTCACTGCGTTCGAGAACATCGACAAGGCTCCCGAGGAGCGCGAGCGCGGCATTACGATCTCCGTCTCCCACGTCGAGTACGAGACCGCTGCCCGTCACTACGCTCACGTTGACTGCCCGGGCCACGCTGACTACGTCAAGAACATGATCTCCGGTGCTGCTCAGATGGACGGCGCTATCCTGGTCATCGCCGCTACCGACGGCCCCATGGCTCAGACCCGCGAGCACATCCTGCTCGCCCGTCAGGTCGGCGTTCCCTACATCGTCGTCTTCCTGAACAAGTGCGACATGGTCGACGATGACGAGCTCATCGACCTCGTCGAGATGGAGACCCGTGAGCTCCTCTCCGAGTACGATTTCCCCGGCGACGACATCCCCGTCATCCGTGGTTCCGCTCTGGGCGCTCTCGAGGGCGACGCCAAGTGGATGGACGCCATCCGCGAGCTCATGAAGGCTGTCGACGAGTACATCCCGACGCCTGCTCGTAACAACGACCTCCCGTTCCTGATGGCCGTTGAGGACGTTATGACCATCTCCGGCCGTGGTACCGTTGCTACCGGCCGTGTCGAGCGCGGTGAGCTCAAGCTCAACGAGCCCGTCGAGATCGTCGGCATCAAGGATACCCAGAACACCGTCGTTACCGGTATCGAGATGTTCCGTAAGTCCATGGACTTCTGCGAGGCTGGCGACAACGTCGGTCTGCTGCTCCGCGGCATCAAGCGCGAGGACATCGAGCGCGGCCAGGTTCTCTGCAAGCCCGGTTCGGTTACCCCGCACACCAAGTTCACCGGCGAGATCTACGTTCTGACCAAGGAGGAGGGCGGCCGTCACACCCCGTTCTTCGATGGTTATCGTCCTCAGTTCTACTTCCGTACCACCGACGTTACCGGTACGGTCAAGCTCCCCGAGGGCACCGAGATGGCTATGCCTGGTGACCACATCACCATCGAGGGCGACCTCATCCACCCGATCGCCATGGAGGAGGGCCTGCGCTTCGCTATCCGCGAGGGTGGCCACACCGTTGGTTCGGGCATCGTCTCCACGATCATTGAGTAAATTAGCTCTTTGATATAGCTGACTTAGAGAACCCGGCACTTATATGGGTGCCGGGTTCTTTTCTGCAATGGATATTGAGCCGTTGCTGGTGTCGAGAGGATCGATTATGGTCCTGGGTGCACCGTCGATTAGATCTCGTTGGCTCCATTGATGTGTTCCAAATATGAATGGGTTCACCGAGAACCAATTGATTCGAGGTTTTCGTTGACAGCACTTACGTAGAGCTGATAAAGTATCAACTCGTGCCCGTACGGGGCGGAAATGAAAGGTTCAGGATACATGCGTACTCTAGTTACTCTTGCGTGCACTGAGTGCAAGCGCCGCAACTATACGACCACCAAGAACAAGTCGACCATGCCTGATCGTATGGAGATCAAGAAGTATTGCCCCTGGTGCCGTCACCACACGCTGCACAAAGAGACTCGCTAGTCTCTAGTCACATACGCCAGTAGTTCAATTGGTAGAGCATCGGTCTCCAAAACCGAGTGTTGAGGGTTCGAGTCCTTCCTGGCGTGCCAGTCATTATTCCGTAAGCTCCCAATTGGGGGCTTACGGTTTACTCATGTATAAGCGCATTGCGCGGAGGTAACCCAAATGGCCAACAAGAAGAACAAGAAGAAGGCTCAGCAGCAGGCGCCTGCCAACAACGCTGCCGCCAACTCCAAGGTTGAGGCCAAGAAGGCCGTTGCCAAGAAGAACGAGAAGGCTGCGAAGTCCAAGAAGAACGAGAAGCCTGGTTTCTTCGCCCGCACCAAGAAGTATTTCGCTTCGGTCAAGTCCGAGATGAAGCGTGTCACGTGGCCCGATAAGAAGGAGCTCGTGAACTACTCGGTCGTCGTTTGCGCTTCTCTGATCGTCGTCGGCGTCGTCATCGCTCTGCTCGATGCTGGCTTTGGCGAGGCTCTTGCTCTGTTCTCTGGATTGAGGGGCTAAACCATGTCTAAGCGTTGGTACGTCGTTCACACTTACTCTGGATACGAGAACCGCGTAAAGTCCGATCTCGAGCATCGTATCGAGACCATGGGTATGCAGGACCGTATCTTTGATATCGAGATTCCTATGGAGCGCGTCACCGAGATCAAAGAGGGTGGCAAGCGCGAGACCAAGGATTCCAAGATTTTCCCGGGTTATGTCCTGGTCCGCATGGAGATGGATGACGATGCTTGGACGTGTGTTCGCAACACGCCCGGCGTCACCGGTTTCCTGGGCGGCAACGGCAAGCCCGCTCCGCTTTCCCGCGACGAGTATAACAAGATGACTCGTCGTTCCGGTAAGGGCGATTCGCCCAAGCGCACCTCGGTTGATATTGAGGTCGGCACGTCCGTCCGCGTCACCGATGGCCCGCTTACCGACTTTGATGGCAAGGTCTCCGAGGTTAACACCGAGGCTGGCAAGCTCAAGGTCACGCTGATGATCTTTGGCCGCGAGACGCCGGTTGAGCTCGACTTTAACCAGGTCGCTGTCATCGCTTAAGTTTTCGTCCGTTCGCGCGAGCGTGCTTCTTCTGTGACTGCTCATCTCAGGAGTGCTTCTAACACGTGCGTGCTTACGATATAGCAAGTACTTCACACTCGTGATTCGAAAGGAATGACCATGGCTGAGAAGAAGGTTGCCAACGTCATTAAGCTCCAGATTCCTGCTGGTGCAGCTAACCCCGCTCCTCCCGTCGGCCCCGCCCTGGGCGCTGCTGGCGTGAACATCATGCAGTTCTGCCAGGCCTTTAACGCCGAGACGCAGGACAAGAAGGGCGACATCATCCCCGTTGAGATCTCTGTCTACGAGGATAAGTCCTTCTCCTTCATCACCAAGACCCCGCCGGCGGCTCACCTCATCAAGAAGGAGCTGAACCTCAAGTCTGGTTCCGCTAAGCCCCAGGCCGACAAGGTTGGTCAGCTCTCCCAGGAGCAGCTCACCAAGATCGCCGAGATCAAGATGCCGGACCTCAATGCCAACGACATTGACGCCGCCAAGAAGATCATCGCCGGTACCGCCCGTTCCATGGGCGTCACCATCGCTGAGTAGCGATTTCTTATGGTAACGACGGGTGCTCCGACCGGGGCGCCCGTTAAATGTGTGCAATAGGGCACACGATACGATGTGGGAGGGCTCACGCCCGTTTAACCACAGGAGGTAATGCACATGGCTAAGCATGGTAAGAGCTATAACGCCGCTGCCGAGAAGATCGACCGCGCCACGCTCTACACCCCCCTTCAGGCTGCCAAGCTCATCAAGGAGCTCGACACCGCCAAGTTCGACGAGACCGTCGAGGCCCACTTCCGTCTGGGCATCGATACTCGTAAGGCTGACCAGAACATCCGTGGTTCCATCTCCCTGCCCCACGGCACCGGCAAGACCGTTCGTGTTGCCGTCTTCGCCGAGGGCGAGAAGGCCCGCGAGGCCGAGGCTGCCGGCGCCGACATCATCGGTTCCGACGAGCTCGTCGCCCAGATTCAGAAGGGCGAGATCAACTTCGACGCCGCTATCGCTACGCCGAACATGATGGCCAAGGTTGGCCGCATCGGTAAGATCCTTGGTCCCCGTGGCCTCATGCCGAACCCCAAGCTCGGCACTGTGACCATGGACGTCGCCAAGATGGTCTCCGAGCTCAAGGCTGGCCGCGTTGAGTACCGCGCCGACCGCTACGGCATCTGCCACGTGCCCCTGGGCAAGAAGTCCTTCTCTGAGCAGCAGCTCGTTGAGAACTACGCTGCCCTGTACACCGAGATCCTGCGCGTCAAGCCCTCTTCTGCTAAGGGTAAGTACGTCAAGTCCATCTCCGTGTCTTCCACCATGGGCCCTGGCGTCAAGGTCGATCCCGCTGTCCAGCGTGACTTCCTGGCTGAGTAACTGCTAGTTACTGCCTGAGCAAAGCAAGCATTGCTAAAGAAACCCGGTTCTGCCTTGTGCAGGACCGGGTTTCTTACTATCGCGTCAAAACCACCACAAAGGGGACAGTGTCCCCTTTGTGGTGGTTACCAGGGTGTTCTGGCTGTTGAGGACTCGATGGCATCGTGGCGTTTGAGCTCGCGGCGCATGGTTTGCGAATTGAGCCAGGCTGCCTGCCAGCCACGGATGGGGTAGCGCGTCTGGTCGAGCTCAAACTGCGTATAGCCGCAGGCGTTGATGATCGTCGTTCCACACACATGCTGCCGCTCGCGCTGAAAATCGCAACCGTAGCTTTGGTGCACATGCCCGTGCACCATGTAGCCGGGATTCCAGGATTCGAGTGCTGTGTTAAAGCACTCGAATCCTCGATGCGGCAGATCGTCCAGATCACCCATACCGGCGGCGGGTGCATGGGTAAGCAGAATGTCGCACCCGCCGACCATCCTAACCTTACGCGACAGCTTACGCATGCGCTTGGACATCTCGCGTTCGGTGTACATGTTGGCGCCGTCGCGATAACGCATGGACCCGCCAAGGCCCGCAATGCGAATCCCTCGGTACGTGTACACGCTGTCTTCTACGCAGATACATCCGCCCGGTGCATGACGTGCGTAGCGGTCGTCGTGATTGCCGCGCACGTAGATGAGCGGTTTGTTGATGACCGTGACCAAAAACTCAAGATAGTCCGGGTCCAGATCGCCGGCGGACAAAATCAGGTCGACTCCCTCAAAGCGTTCCTTGCGAAAGCACTCCCAAAGGCATCGTTCTTCGGTATCGGCTATGGCAAGGATTTTCATAGGGTAGGGACTTTCGGCTCATCGTCGAGCTGCGGAATGGTGCCTACCACGTTGTCCGCCAGCCAATTCATCTCGACAATCTGCGTGCTCGGCAGCGGAGGGAAGCCTTCGATCTGTACCACGCCGTTCTGGCTGTGGAGCTCGCCGCCAAAGGGGTTGATGGAGCCCTCAACAATGCCGTTGCGGAGCAACTGCACGAGTTTGCGTGTCTGGTAGGGTAGGCCCGGAGCGTAACGGATGTCGATAACGCCGGAGCTCATGCCGTACCAGTAGTTGACGGCGCGCACTTGGTTGTCGTCGCTGGTCTCGTCCCACGTGCCGTGCAGAAGGCTGCGAACGATGAGTTCGTAGTAACGGCCCCAGTTCCATACGGGCATGGCGATGCCGGTGACTTTGCCGTCGACCAAGCGGTGAAGCCCGTAGGCCGTGGGGTCTTCGAGCGACTTTGACATGTCGGCGCCGGTCATGACGCTTACACCTTCGCGGCACATGGCTTCGGCAAGGCCTCCGGCGGGCACATCGCCCCAAGTCAGGATAATTTGCGCACGGGGGTCGAGCAGCGAGGCGCCAATCGCAAAGGCGTTGATCTCGCTGAGCGCGCCCGAGGCGAAGACCGACGCGTGGTAGCCGATGCGGTGGTTGTCCGCCATGCTGGCGGCAAGGGCGCCCAGGAGGAACTTGGCCTCGTACATCTTGCCAAAGTACGAACGGACGCTTTGATGGGGAAGGCCGATAGAGCAGTTGAGGAACCGAACCTGGGGATACTCAACGGCAGCCCTGAGCGTGTATTCCATCAGGCGGTGCGAGGTCGAGAAGATGACGTTTGCCCCATGTTTGACAGCCGTTTCCACGGTGGCGTAGAACACGTCCGGATCGTGACAGTCCTCGAACGCCTCGGTGTGCACGATACCGTCAAAGTGCTCATCGAGATACTGACGCCCTTGGTCGTGCAGGCTGTCCCAGCTCGACGTCGCACAGGGGAACTCATGGATAAAGGCGATGCGCAGGGGGTTGGCCGCCGAATAGACGGTCTTGCCCATAAAGAAGTTGAGCACGCCGGAGGTGGACTTGGCGGGCGACTCTTCCTCATCGACGCTCGGTGCTTCGACAAGATCAACCTTGTCCTCGTCATTTTTGCCGGCGATGACCAGCTCGCGCCAAATCTTGCACAGGCGGTTTACGACGATATCCGTTGGCGTATCCAGCAGGCGGTCCTGGTTGTACACATTGAGGTACACGAGCATGGCGTCGGCAGGCGTAATGTCCAGGTGGTCGCCGCCTGCGCGAAGGTAGGCACGCTTAAAGAGCAGGAAAGTGTGGCGCAGGTAGTCGACCTTTTTCTGCGGCCATTTTTCGATAAGGTTCTGACCGAGCATCTTCGCGAGCGTTTCGTAGCTTCCCTCACGCGAGAACTCGATCTCGTATAGGGGGCAGACGCGCCAAAACGCGCAGAACTCGCCGTACAGGCGGCTTTCGACGGAATCCCATGTGCCGGGGTAGAGACGGGTGACCTTGGCCGAAACCGTCGGGGCGTCTAGGAATTTGAGGACACTGACGCGTTTGTTACCTTCTTGGACATAGAACCGATGCATGAACTCGGTGACGATGACGGGGTCGCGATAGCCCTCGGTCACCTGGATGTCGTAGAGGTTGGACCACTTGCGGGCGAACTCGGTGCTAAACGGAAGCAGGGGCATAAAGTTACACGAAAAGGCGGACTGACGGCCCTTGGTGACCGTGCCGACGACCATTTCGAGCGGAATATCCCGCAGGCCGACATTCTCTCGCTGACCTAAGGGGAGCTGAGCAACCAAGCTGTCGAGGTCCGTAAGGTATGGATGCTCGCTTTGGCTAATGGCGCGTCGACGTCCTTGCTCGCCGCGCTTGCGTGCTTGACGATAGGCCTCTTCCATAATGTTGCTCCCTTAGTCGTTTAAACAACTATATGAACCATGGTACCACGAATGAAAACCACTACAAAGATGCCTGACCCCTTTGCGGTGGTTTAGGCGATGATGGGGGCGATGGCTGTCTCTTATACACATCTCCGAGCCCACGAGACCGGAGCCTATCTCGT